>CAZNZI010000421.1:0-2877 GCA_964577475.1 uncultured Rhodospirillaceae bacterium | reverse complement strand
GTGGTGGAGGGCCCGCCATCGACATAGAGCATGTCGTAGTGGCGGCCGTCGGAATGGAGATGGGTCGAGAGGATGCCCCGATCTAATTTGGGATCGTGGCCGTTGCCCTTGCCGGCCTCGCCCTTCAGCACCACCGCCCCCGCCCCGTCGCCGAACAGCACACAGGTGGTGCGGTCGGTCCAGTCGAGGATGCGCGAGAAGGTCTCGGCACCGATCACGAGTGCCGTGTTGGCCTGGCCCAGCTTCACGAAGTTGTCGGCGACGGCCAGCGCATAGACGAAGCCCGAGCACACGGCCTGGACGTCGAAGGCCATGCCCTTGGTCATGCCCAGTTCGGCCTGCACCTTGGTCGCGGTGGCCGGGAAGGTGTTGTCGGGGGTCGCGGTCGCGAGGACGATCAGGTCGAGATCGGCGGCCGTGACATTCGCGGCCTTCATCGCCTTGTCGGCGGCCTTGAGCGCGAGATGCGAGGTGAACTCGCCTTCGGCGGCGACGTGGCGCTGGCGGATGCCGGTGCGCTCGACGATCCACTCGTCGGTGGTGTCGACCAGCTTCGCCATCTCGGCATTGGTGATCACGCGCTCGGGCAGATAACTGCCGACGCCTGCGATGGTCGCGCGACGAAGCGTGGTCTGGAGACTCATACGGCGGCCGCCTGAGCCGGCGGTGCGGCGTTCTGATTCTGGGTGGCGTGCAGGCTTTCGAGCTCGGCCTTGATGCGCTCGTTGAAGCCGCCCGCGACCATGTCGACCGCGACGCCGATCGCATTGGCGAACCCGACGGCATCCGTACCGCCATGGCTCTTCACGGCAATGCCGTTGAGGCCGAGGAACATCGCGCCGTTGTAGCGGCGCGGATCGGTGCGCAGCTTCACCTTCAGCAAAGCACGGCGCGCCAAGGCGTAACCGATGCGGGCGATGAAAGAACTGTAGAAGGCGTCACGCAGGAAATGCGTGTAAAGCCTTGCGGTGCCTTCGAAGGTCTTCAGCGCGATATTGCCGGTGAAGCCGTCGGTCACCACCACGTCGACGGTGCCGCCGGGGATGTCGTCGCCTTCGACGAAACCGTGGAAGCGGATCGGCAGGTTGCCTTCCTTCAGGACCGCCGCCGCGCCGCGCACCGCGTCGTTGCCCTTCAATTCTTCCGAGCCGACGTTGAGCAGGCCGACGATCGGCTGCTCGATGCCAAGCACCGTGCGCGCGAAAGCGTCGCCCATGATCGCGAACTCGACCAGGTTAGACGCATCGCAATCCACGTTCGCGCCGAAGTCGAGCATCACCGTCTCGCCGCGCTCGGTCGGGAAGAACGCCGCCAGCGCCGGACGGGCGATGCCGGGCAGCATGCGCAGGACGAATTTGGAAACGGCCAGCATCGCGCCGGTATTGCCGGCCGAGATCAGGCCCGCGGCCTTGCCCTGCGAAACGGCTTCGGCGGCCAGCCACATGCTGGTCTGGCGGCCGGTGCGCAGCACCTGCGAGGGCTTGGCCTCTGCCGTCACGACCTGATCGGTATGGACGATCTCGCAGACCGCGCGGGCGGCTGCGTTCTTTTTGTGATCGAACAGCGGCTCGATCTTGGCCTTGTCGCCGAACAGCAAAAACCGGGCTTGGGGATAGCGCTCACGCGCGATGGCAACGCCTTCGACCACCACATCGGGGGCTTTGTCCCCACCCATGGCGTCGAGTGCGATCGTCAACGGCGTGGTCAAAGCTTCATGCCCCCGAAACCCAAGGGTTGCGAAGCGATGTTAAGCGGCGGTTTCTTTCTGGGCAACCACCTCGCGGTCGCCCTTGCCCGCACCATAGTGGCCGCACGAGCCGCACACGTGATGGGCGCGCTTCCGCTCGCCGCAATTGGGGCATTCCATGTGCCCGACCGTCTTCAGGGAATGATGGGCGCGGCGCATGTCGCGGCGCGACTTGGAGGTTTTCTTCTTCGGAACGGCCATGGTCTTAAACTCGCAACAAATACGGGCAATTGGGAAGGCGTGTTAGTAACGGAAATCGGCTTTCGGAGCAAGTCTGACGACTGTTACAGGGAATAGCTGCCTTGGAGCCCCGTAACGTCCTGAGAGATATCGCTTTTTATCCCCATTTTATGCCGCCGGCCAATCCTTCGATACGGCCAGGCAGGGCGTAACCCTCGCCAGGCCCGGTCGTCCAGCCGTGCATTGGGCCTGGAAGCCGCCCAACCCTGCCTGCGCGACGGACCTGCCATCCAGTCCATCCCGCAGCTTGGGGCCGGCGTCGATTGCGCCCGGTGCCCGTGAGAATTCGGGGGCACCGGATCGCGGCCACGGATTCTTCCCACGCGCAGACGTCCATCGCGCCGCTCACGGTTCCGCCACGGCAGAGGCGCCGCCACGATGACGCCACACTCTCCCATGGTTACGCCACGTTCCTATGGAGAATGCATCTCCGGCGGCCCACCGCCACCGTCACTCCCTGAGCGAAGGACATAAGCCAATGAACGCTGAACGCAAGATTTTCGGGCTCCGCACGGCCGCCGCCACGGCCGCCCTGGGCACCGCCCTCCTCTTCGCTGTGTCGAGCTACGCGGCCGATCAGGCTCCCGGCCAGAACCCCCCGGTCGGTCAGAGCCAGGAACAGCCCAACGCCCAGTCGCCGCAGAACAACGCGCAGGACAACTCATCCGCCGCCGCGCCCGCCAAGAAGATGACGAAGCACCACGGCAAGATGAGCACGATGAGCCGTGCCGACCGCATCGAAGAGCGCATCAAGAACCTGCACGCGCAGCTCAAGATCACGCAGGAGGAAGAGCCGCAGTGGCAGGCCGTCGCCCAGGTGATGCGCGACAACTCGACCTCCGTCGGTTCGCTGGTCGAACAGCGCAAGTCGCAGGCCGGCCAGATGACCG
>CAZNZI010000420.1:0-4608 GCA_964577475.1 uncultured Rhodospirillaceae bacterium | reverse complement strand
CTATCGAATGTCTTCCAATCCAGCCACACAGTCGCCAACCACACAGTCAGAACCGCGCCGCTATCACGAGGGCGACCAAGTGGCGGTGCTGCTGCCCCTGCCGCTGGCGGGCCCGTATGACTATCGGCTGGGCCCAGGCATCGAGGCGGGCGAGGGCGACTTCCTGCGCGTGCCGCTGGGCCGGCGCATGGCGGTTGGCGTGCTCTGGGGGCCGGGCACGGGCGAAGTCGAGCCGGGCAAGCTGAAGGACGCGATCGAACGGCTTGATGTGCTGCCGCTGCCCGATGTGTCGCGCCGCTTCGTCGATTGGGTGGCGAATTATACGCTCGCCGCGCCGGGAGCCGTGCTGAAGATGGCGATGAGCGTGCCGGATGCGCTGCTGCCGCCCGCGCCGCCGCCGGTTGCTTACGTAGCCAAGAAAAAACTGCCCGACGACCTGCGGCTGACCGCGCCGCGCCAACGCGTACTGGATGCCGCCTGGGCGCCGCTGCCCGCGCTCGAATTGGCCCGCGCCGCGGCTGTCGGCGTGGCGGTGATCAAGAGCCTCGCGCAAGCAGGTGCGCTGGAGATCGTGCCGCAGAGCGCGAAGTCGGTGACCTACGCCGAACCCGACTGGCAGCGGCCGGGGCCCGGCTTCTCGGAAGACCAAGCGGGGATTGGCATAGAGTTGCGCGCAATGGTCCGGGGCGGATTCGGTGTGGCGCTGCTCGAAGGCGTCACCGGCTCGGGCAAGACCGAGGTCTATTTCGAAGCGGTGGCCGAGGCGCTCGCCCATGGCAAGCAAGCCCTTGTGCTGCTGCCCGAGATCGCGCTCTCGGCCCAGTGGCTGGAACGCTTCGCCGCGCGGTTCGGCACGGCACCGGTGGCCTGGCATTCCGATCTGACGCAAGCCCGGCGGCGCGATGTGTGGCGCGACGTGGCGGCGGGTCGCGCCCGCGTGGTGGTCGGCGCGCGGTCGGCGCTGTTCCTGCCGTTCCCCGATCTCGGCCTGATCGTGGTCGATGAAGAACACGACGCCTCGTACAAGCAGGACGAGGGGGTCGCCTATCATGCGCGCGACATGGCGGTGGTCCGCGCGCAGCTCGGCAAGTTTCCGGCCGTGCTTGCTTCCGCCACGCCGTCGCTGGAAACCCTCGGCAATGTGCAGGCGGGTCGCTACAAGCTCCTGCATCTGCCCGCACGCCACGGCGGCGCGGCGCTGCCGGAGGTGAAGCCGATCGATCTGCGCAAATTCCCGCCGGCGCGGCGGACCTGGCTTTCACCGAAAATGGTGCAGGCCGTGCAGGAAACCTTGGATGCCGGCGAACAGGCGCTTCTGTTCCTCAACCGTCGCGGCTACGCACCGCTGACCTTGTGCCGCAGCTGCGGCCACCGGCTGCAATGCCCCAACTGCACCGCCTGGCTGGTCGAGCATCGCCAGCAGGGGCGGCTGCAATGCCACCATTGCGGCCAGGTCTCGGCACTGCCCAAGCACTGCCCCTCCTGCAATGCCGAGGACCATATGGTGCCCTGCGGCCCGGGCGTGGAGCGCGTGGCGGAAGAGGCGGCACAGCGCTTTCCGAACGCGCGCATGGCCGTGATGTCGAGCGACACGATCACCGGGCCCGAGGCGGCCGCGCGGCTGGTGGCACAGATGGCGGCCCATGAGATCGACCTTCTCATCGGCACCCAGGTGGTGGCCAAGGGCCATCACTTCCCGATGCTGACCCTCGTTGGTGTCGTCGATGCCGATCTCGGCCTCGGCGGTGGCGATCTGCGCGCGGGCGAGCGCACGTTCCAACTGCTGACGCAGGTGGCGGGCCGCGCCGGCCGCGCCGCCCATCCGGGCCGTGTGCTGCTGCAAACCTTCCAGCCCGAACATCCGGTGATGAGCGCGCTGGCCTCAGGCGATGTGCAGCGCTTCTATACGACCGAGGCCAATGAGCGCCGCGCGGCCAGCATGCCGCCCTTCGGCCGCCTCGCGGCGCTGATCGTCTCGGGTCCTGACGCCTCGCGTGTCGACGCCGCTGCCGCACAACTTGCGCGCGCCGCGCCGCACGGCGAAGGGATCGATGTGCTGGGTCCCGCGCCGGCGCCGCTCGCCTTCCTGCGCGGGCGCCATCGCCGCCGCCTGCTGCTCAAGACCGAACGGCGCATCCATCTCCAGGATCTGCTGCGGTCGTGGCTGGCCGCGGTGAAGACGCCCAACAACGTGCGCGTCCAGGTCGATGTCGATCCCTATTCATTTTTTTGAGCCGCGCGCGCCGAAATAATCGGAAGCCTGCCGCGGCCTTAGGAAAATTCAGTTCGGCCGATTTGCCTGAAGGAATTCCATCAGGCCAAGATGGTTTCTGACGGTTTTGTCCTTGCTCCCGCAGCCTGCGAAAACGATGATGGCGGCCGGCGCGGGACAAGCGCTCCCGCGGGAGAACGGGCACAGGGAAACGGCCGGATGTTTCTCGGCATCGACATTGGAACCACATCGGTCAAATCGGTTTTGATCGATGACCATCAGGCGCTGATCGGCTCGGCCAGCGCGCCGGTCGCCGTGTCGCGCCCGCATCCGGGCTGGTCGGAACAGGACCCCGCCGATTGGTGGAAGGCCGTCACCGCGACGCTCGACGAATTGGCCGCCAAGCATAAAGACGCGATGGCGAAGGTCACCGGCATCGGCCTCTCGGGGCAGATGCATGGCGCGACGCTGCTCGACGGCGCCGACAAAGTGCTGCGCCCGGCGATCTTGTGGAATGACGGTCGTTCTTTTGCCGAGTGTGCCGAGATCGAAGCTGCCTGCAAGGACGCGCGCAAGATCGCCGGCAATATCGCGATGGCCGGGTTCACCGCGCCCAAGCTGCTCTGGGTGAAGAAGCACGAGCCGAAAGTCTTCGATTCCGTGCGCAAGGTGCTTCTGCCCAAGGATTACGTGCGCCTGCTGCTGACGGGCGAATACGCCTCCGATATGTCGGATGCTGCCGGCACCTATTGGCTCGATGTCGCCAAGCGCGATTGGTCCGATGCGCTGCTGACGGCGACCAGCCTCACGCGCGCCCATATGCCGAAGCTGGTCGAGGGCTCGGCGGTGTCGGGCACGCTGAAGGCCGATCTGGCGCGGCGCTGGGGCATTGCGAAAGCACCCGTGGTGGCGGGTGGCGGCGGCGACAATGCGGCCTCGGCCTGCGGCATCGGCGCGGTGAAGCCGGGCGCGGCCTTCGCCTCGCTCGGTACTTCGGGTGTGCTGTTCGTGTCGAATGCGAAATTCTCACCCAACACCGAAGGCGCGGTGCATGCCTTCTGCCATGCAGTGCCGAACATCTGGCACCAGATGGGCGTGATCCTGTCGGCCACCGACAGTCTCAACTGGCTCTCGCGCGTACTGAATGAGCCGGCACCCGCGCTCACCAATGCGCTCGGTGCGTCGGTCGAAGGCCCGTCGTCGCTCTTCTTCCTGCCCTATCTCTCGGGCGAGCGCACGCCGGTCAACAATGCCGCCGCGCGCGGCCTGTTCCTCGGCATCGGCCACGAGACCGACCGCAAGCAGATGACCCAGGCGGTGCTCGAAGGCGTCGCCTATGCCTTCCGTGATTGCCTGCGCGTGCTGCACGATGCCGGCACCGATTTCACGCGGGCCGCGGCGGTCGGCGGTGGCGCCAATTCGCGGCTCTGGCTGCAAATCCTCGCCAATGTGCTCGACCGCCCGCTCGATCTGCCGAAGGACGGCGATTTCGGCGCGGCCTTCGGTGCCGCGCGTCTCGGCCAAGCCGCAGCGCTCGGCGGCGATGCGCTCCAATACATGGCACCGCCGCCCTTCGCCGCCGCGATCGAGCCCGATCCGAAACTCGTCCCGCGTTACGCCGAATCCTATGCGCGCTATCGCGCGCTCTACCCATCCGTCAGGGAGTTGATGAAGCCATGAGCAAAGCCCTCAAAGCCAAATCCGCCAGCCGGGCCGGCAAGCCCGGCTCGTTCTTCGGTCTCGACCAGCCGATCAAATACGAAGGTCCCAACAGCAAGAACCCGCTGGCCTTCCGCTGGTACGACCCGAACAAGAAGGTGCTGGGCAAGAAGCTCTCCGAGCAACTGCGCATGGCGGTCTGCTACTGGCACACCTTCTGCTGGGGCGGCGGCGATCCGTTCGGCGGCAGCACCCTGATCCGCCCTTGGTTCGACACCGGCGATGCGCTGGGCGAAGCGAAGATGAAGGCCGATGTGGCCTTCGAAATGTTCGATGCGCTGGGCGTGCCGTTCTTCTGCTTCCATGACCGCGACATCGCGCCGGAAGGCAACTCCTTGCGCGAGTCGAACAAGAACGTGCGCCTCATCGCCGACATCTTTGCGAAGAAGATGGAGAGGTCGAAGACGCGCCTGCTCTGGGGCACGGCCAACCTGTTCTCGCACCGCCGCTACATGGCGGGCGCGGCCACCAACCCCGATGTCGAAATCTTCACCTAGGCCGCCGCGCAGGTGAAGAACTGCATCGACGTCACCAAGATGCTGGGCGGCCAGAACTACGTGCTTTGGGGCGGTCGCGAAGGCTACGAGACCCTGCTCAACACCGATCTCGGCCATGAGATGGATCAGATCGGCCGCTTCATGAACATGGTGGTCGAGTACAAGCACAAGATCGGTTTC
>CAZNZI010000419.1:0-1874 GCA_964577475.1 uncultured Rhodospirillaceae bacterium | reverse complement strand
CAGCGCGCCGAGTATCTGCTTGAACACGGCATGGTCGACATGGTCGTGCCGCGCGTCGAGCTGAAGGAAACGCTGGCGCGTGTGCTCGGCCTGCTGCGCCATCGCGGCCCCGCCGGCACGGTTCTGCCCCTGGCGCCCCATGGCGCGGAGGGAGGTGCGAATGCACATCAGGGCGTATGATCCGATCCTCGACCGGCTCAACAAACTTCATCCCAAGCTGATCGATCTGGCGCTCGACCGGATCGAGCGCTTGCTGGCCAAGCTCGGCCATCCCGAACAGAAACTGCCGCCGGTCGTCCATATCGCCGGCACCAACGGCAAGGGTTCGACGCTCGCCTATCTGCGCGCGATGGCCGAAGCGGCCGGGATGCGCGTTCATGTCTACACCTCGCCCCATCTGGTGCGCTTCAACGAGCGCATCCGCGTGGCGGGCGAGGTGATCGGCGATCTGGAGCTGGCCGCGCTGCTCGAGGAGTGCGAACGGGTCAACGAAGGCCAGCCGATCACCTTTTTCGAGATCACCAACGCAGCGGCATTTCTCGCCTTCGCACGGCATCCCGCCGATCTGGTGTTGTTGGAAACGGGGCTGGGCGGCGAATTCGACTCGACCAATGTGATCGAGAGACCGGCGCTGACCCTGCTGACCACCATCTCCTTCGATCATCAGGCCTATCTCGGCAACACGCTCGGCGCGATTGCCCACGCCAAGGCCGGAATCATGAAACGCGGCGTGACCAGCATCGCCTCGGCTCAGGACCCGGAAGCACTCGCGGTGTTCGCGGCGCGCGGCGCACAACTGGATGCGCCGCTGCTGGTCGAAAAACGCGACTGGAACGTGACGCCGACAGCGGATGGCCTGCGCGTGACCCATAAGGACTGCACGCTCGATCTGCCACGGCCGAACCTGCCTGGTGCGCATCAGGCATTCAACGCAGGGCTCGCCACGATGGCGGCGCTCGAACTCAATCGCTCAGGTGTGCTGAAGACGACGTTCAGCGACGCGGTCATCGCCACCGGTTTACGTCACGCCGAATGGCCGGCGCGTATGCAGCGGCTGACGCACGGCTCGCTGGTGGATGCGCTGCCGCCCGGCTGGGAGCTCTGGCTCGACGGCGCGCACACTCCCGCCGGGGCGCAAACCGTCGCCGCGATGGCCGACGCCTGGGCGAAAGATGCGAATGCGATGCCGCTCGATGTCATCGTCGGCATCCTCGACACCAAGGACGCACGCGGTATGTTCGCGCCCCTGGCCGAGCGCGTTCGGCGCACCCGCACAGTGACGATCCCCGGCGCGCCCCATGCCGTTTCGGGCGATGCACTGGCGACGATTGCCGCAGCGAACGGGCTCCCGGCGCGCGCCGCCGAAAGCGTCAACACGGCGCTGGGCGAGTTGATCGCCGCACACGGCAACCCGTCTCGCCCGGCCCGCGTGTTGATCTGCGGTTCGCTCTATCTCGCCGGCACGGTGCTGGCGGAGAACGGGTGAGGCCGGAGCTTCAGCCGTTCCTTCTGTTCGGCAGCAACTGCACCAGCACCGCGACCGCCGCCGATAGCACCACCAGCACGGCGAGACTTTCGGCGAAAGCCGGCGCGAAGGCGTGCGCCGTTCCAGTCGCACCAAGCGCGCCGTAGAAGACGATCCCGATCGCCGCGACACCCAGCGCGTTGGCCACTTGCTGCGCGGTCGCCAGAACGCCTGAGGCCGCACCCGCGTAGTGACGCGAGACGTCGGCGAGCACGATGGCCGACGCCTGGGCGAAAGATGCGAATGAGATGCCGCTCGATGTCATCGTCGGCATCCTCGACACCAAGGACGCACGCGGTATGTTCGCGCCCCTGGCCGAGCGCGTTCGGCGCACCCGCACAGTGACGAT
>CAZNZI010000418.1:0-4671 GCA_964577475.1 uncultured Rhodospirillaceae bacterium | reverse complement strand
AGTGCCTGGCTGACTTCACGCTTGCGGCCGACCGGCTTCCAGGCATCGGAACCGCGGGCCACCATCGCCGCGCGGCGGCGGCCCAGTTCGGCCTCGTCGATGCGCAGGTTGATGCTGCGGTTCGGGATATCGATGTCGATGAAGTCGCCCTGCTGGACCAGCGCGATCGCCCCACCCTCGCCCGCTTCCGGCGAGCAGTGGCCGATCGAGAGGCCCGAGGTACCGCCCGAGAAGCGGCCGTCGGTCACCAGCGCGCAGACCTTACCGAGGCCGCGGCTTTTCAGATAGGAGGTCGGGTACAGCATCTCCTGCATGCCCGGCCCGCCCTTAGGACCTTCGTAGCGGATCAGCACCACACCGCCTTGCTTGACGTCGCCGCCCAGGATCTTGGCGACCGCCTCATCCTGGCTTTCGCAGATCACGGCCGGGCCCGAGAACTTCAGGATGCTGGCGTCGACCCCGGCCGTCTTCACGATGCAGCCTTCCTCGGCGATGTTGCCGTAGAGCACGGCAAGACCGCCGTCCTTGCTGAAAGCGTGCTCGGCACTGCGGATCACACCGCTCTCGCGGTTGACATCGAGTTCCTTGAAACGGTTATCGGTGCTGAAGGCCTTCGTGGTGCGCACGCCACCGGGAGCGGCCATGTAGAACTTCTGCACGGCGCCCGACGGCTTGCGCGCGATGTCCCATTTCTTGAGCGCTTCGCCCATCGTCTTCGAATGGACGGTGCTGACCTTGCGGTGGAGCAGCCCGGCGCGGTCGAGCTCGCCCAGGATCGCCATCACACCACCGGCACGGTGCACGTCTTCCAGGTGCACGTCGGACTTGGCCGGCGCGACTTTGCAGACATTCGGCACTTTGCGGCTGAGCCGGTCGATATCGGCCATGGTGAAGTTGACTTCGCCTTCCTGGGCGGCGGCCAGCAGATGCAGCACAGTGTTGGTCGAACCGCCCATGGCGATATCGAGCGTCATCGCGTTCTCGAAGGCCTGGAAGTTGGCGATCGAGCGCGGCAGGACCGACTCGTCATTGCCTTCGTAGTAGCGCTTCGCCAATTCGACGGCGATGCGGCCGGCCTTGAGGAAGAGGCCTTTGCGGTCCTTGTGGGTGGCGACGATCGAACCATTGCCGGGTAGCGAGAGGCCCAGCGCCTCGGTCAGGCAGTTCATCGAATTGGCAGTGAACATGCCCGAGCACGACCCGCAGGTCGGACAGGCGGAACGTTCGTACTCGGCGGCGTCGTCATCGGACACACGCTCGTCGGCGCCGGCCACCATCGCGTCGATCAGATCGACCGCCTTGGTCGTGCCCTGCAGGTTGACCTTGCCCGCTTCCATCGGCCCGCCCGAGACGAAGACGCAGGGGATGTTGAGGCGCATCGCGGCCATCAGCATGCCGGGCGTGATCTTGTCGCAGTTCGAGATGCAGACCATCGCGTCCGCGGTATGGGCATTCACCATGTACTCGACCGCATCGGCGATCAGCTCGCGCGAGGGCAGCGAATAGAGCATGCCGCTGTGGCCCATCGCGATGCCGTCATCGACGGCGATCGTGTTGAACTCCTTGGCGACGCCGCCGTGCTTCTCGATCTCGCGCGCCACCATCTGGCCGAGGTCCTTCAGATGGACGTGGCCGGGCACGAACTGGGTGAAGGAATTAGCGATGGCGATGATCGGCTTGCCGAAATCCGCATCCGTCATACCCGTCGCGCGCCAGAGACCGCGCGCACCGGCCATGTTGCGGCCGTGGGTGGAAGTCCGGGAACGATAATGGGGCATGATGATCCTCGCGGGCGGCGTGATTTTGGTGGGCCGGGAGAATAGCCCTCCGGGCCAGGGGTGGGAAGGCCCTCGGGGTAATGTCTGTACCGCGATCCGGAGGGGTCTAGGACGGGATTTGCGCCGGTTTTGCAGGGATGGGCGGTGGCGTTTCGACCCGCAACAGGACCGCCCCCAGGGCCAGCACCGGAGGAACTACGAAGCACCAGATGCCGGCCCATGCAAAGACACCGGCGCCGCCCGCGCAACCGACGATGAAGGCCGCCATCCCGGCCACCAGTTTCGGCAGCCGCGCCCGCACCGGCCCACGCTGCGCCTCGGGCAGCACGCGCAGACTGTCGATGATGTCGATCATGATCTGGGTGGTGTTGCCGGTCATGATCGTGGTCGGCGGGGCGCTCGCGAAATAGATGCGCTGGAGCCCGTTCTGGATCGCCATCGCCGCGACCAAGGTCATGCCGGTGAGGAGTGCCGTCGGCGTGTCGCTATTGTCGAACGGGCCGAGCGTGATCGCGAGGACGGCACCGATGCCGAGCAGCACGAACTCGGCAGCGAGCAGGATCGGCAGGTGGCGCTGGGCGCTTTTCTCCATCACCACGCCCAAGAGCCGCACCAGCGCGACAACGATACAGAAGACCGGCAGCGCCAAGAGCTTCGCCACCACGCCCTGGCTGCCGAACACCAGCGCCGCGCCGAGCGTCACGAAGTTGCCGGTGACGTGCGAGGTGAACAGCCCCTGCAGCGCCAGGAACCCGGCCGTATCGACATAGCCGCTGATCACGCTCAACAACGGCGGCAGGAGGGATTTCATTTCGCGAGGCGACCAAAGCGCCGAATGGTCACCGCGACTGATATACCGAAGGCCAGTATGGCCCCGATCCGCCAATACCATTCCAGGGGCAAATTCCAAACCACCGCAAAGACAATCGCCAGCACCGCCCAGAACGCCAAATTGCTCCAAAAGGTGAGTTTTATTGGCTGGTACAGTTGCCTCATGGGTCTCCCTCTAAAACCTACTCGTTAGGCAGTTGCCCTGGATTTTTGCCCCTGCAACCTTACCTTGACCACTGGCCGGGCAGCCTCTAAAACCCTGCCCTTCCCATCTGGCCCTGGCGGGGTAGCTCAGCTGGTTAGAGCAGGGGAATCATAATCCCAAGGTCGGGGGTTCAAGTCCCTCCTCCGCTACCAGATGGAAACCGAGCCGGCCTTTGCGCCGGCTCTTTCTTTTTCGACTTGGGTGAACGGATGGGCCACGGCTTCGGCAGCGGGTTTCCGCGCCTTATCGTGCGATCACTCAAATCCGCCCTATAAACTCATATATTTCAGAGACGTAACCGATGTGCTCTTGAAGGAAATGGGCTACTGCCCATCTTTATAGTGGGCAGCTTTGTGGTTTACGGCCCACTCCACCACGCGCGATCCTTTGCCTCAGGAAACGTCGCTGGCGCGGCGGAACACTCGATCAACGAAGGACGTAGCGCCATGAATGCGGAAACGCTCCTGCGGGAGATCTCCGACTATTGCCGCCAGGCCGGCATCGCCGAGTCGACCTTTGGGCGGCGCGCGGTCAATGACGGCAAGCTGGCCAGCCGCCTCAGATACGGCGGTCGCGTGACGCTGGAGACCGTCGAGCGTGTCCACGCTTTCATCAGCGCCAATGGCGGCACGGTTGCCCCATCATGGTCTTCGTCCGGCAACGGCCACGGCGCCATGCCGATGCTGCCGCGCGTGCCGACCGCGCCGGCCGTGGCCGCTGCGACCACCGGACCCGTGACCGATCCGCAGGGCAACTTCCGCTTCTACGACAACCGGCAGAAGTACCTGATGTTCGTCAACACCTGCTCGGAAAAGCAGATCGTGGCGAACCGCGTGATCATGGAACTGGCCAACATTCATCCGCGCCCGCCGGCATTGCGCATCTTCGACGCTGGTGTCGGCGACGGTACCGTGCTGGCGCGCGTGATGCGCGCGATGCACAGCAAGTTCCCCTTCACGCCCTTCCAGATCGTCGGCAAGGAAATCAGCCTGGAAGACGTGCGCCTCGCGCTCGACAAGATGCCCGACCGCTTCATGGAGCATCCCGCCACAGCGCTGGTGATGACCAATCTCTATTACGCCGAAGCGCCGTGGCTGATGCCGAAATCGGTCGCCGCCGCCACCAGCATGGTGTGGCACGAGGTGGCGCTGCGCGGAAACACCGCCGCCGAATTCGACGAGCAGATCGCGGCGTTGCAGCCTTTCCTGGCCGCCAATTGGCGCGCCCATGTCAGCCCGAAGAGCGGCAATCCGGTCTATGACAAACCGGTCGTCCTCGTGATCTATCGCGAGGACAACCACTTCCTGCTCGACCAGGTGCGGCCGAAGCGCGGTTCGGGCGTGGCCGATTTCGATCTGGTGATCGCGTCCCAGCCCTATCGCGCGCGCGCCTCGGCCGAGTTCAAGGCCGAGAAGGTCATCGCGCCGCTCTCGACGGCGCTCGCGCCCGGCGGACGCCTGATCGGCATCCATTCCAGCGGCAACGATCCGGGGCTTGAGATCATCCGCCGCGTCTGGCCCGACGAGAATCCATTCCAGACCGACCGGCACGAGATCCTGCGCATGACGCGCCACAAGCTGGGCGCCAAGGCGCGGCATTTCAACTTCAATGCCTATTCTGATGCACGCTCGCGCTTCAAATACGAGATGCACACCCTGCCCGACGAGATCGGCACGATCGAATCCGGCATCGGCACCTCGACTCTGCTGGCCGCCTGGAACGCCGCCACCTATGTGGCGCAGATCGAGGACGCGCGCCTGTCCGACGCGATGCGCGACAACCGTTATCTCGAAGCTACGGCGGCGGTTCTGCAGCAGAACAACGGTCTGTGGTTTTGGGACGAGTCCTACGTGATCT
>CAZNZI010000417.1:0-4178 GCA_964577475.1 uncultured Rhodospirillaceae bacterium | reverse complement strand
CTGGACGGCATCGGCCGTTCGCCCGCGCGCTTCGACATGGCGAAGCTGACCAACCTCAACGGCCACTACATGCGCGAGGCCGACGACACGCGGCTGGTGCGCGCGCTGTCGCCCTTCCTCAATGACGTCGTCGGCCGTCCGCCGTCCGCCGCCGACGAGGCATTGCTGACCCGCGCCATGCGCGGATTGAAGGAGCGGGCGAAGACTCTCGTCGAGCTGGCGCAGAGCGCGGCGTTCTATATGCGCACACGGCCGATCCGGCCCGATGAAAAGGCCGCGAAACTGTTGGATGACAACGCCAAGACGCTTCTGACCGGCTTTGCCACAGCGCTTGCCGCAGTGCAAAATTGGCGGCAAGATGCTCTGGAGGCCGAGGCCCGGCGGATTGCCGAGGCCAGCGGTCTTGCGTTGGGCAAATTGGCGCAGCCCCTGCGGGCGGCGCTGACGGGTTCGACGGTATCGCCGCCGATCTTCGACGTGATGGAGATTCTCGGCCGGGACGAAAGCCTGGCGCGGATCAAGGACGCAGCAGAGGGACATCCGGGCGCCTGACTCTGGATTGAGGGTTGGGCCGGATGCAGATGCTGGTTCCGGTGACCGCGCCGTAGAAAGACCCGAGGAACACAAGGGTCGCAACAGGAGTGGTCGCGATGAGCCAGAAAGCGAAGCCCGCCCAAAAGTCGGTTCAGAAAACCGTCAAATCGAAGGCCAAGAAACCACGCGCAATCGCGGCTGCGGCCGCCGCCGATCCGAGCCTGTCCGCCAAGGATACGGTGACTCTGACCGACAACAGCACCGGCAAGAGTTTCACCTACAAGATCCTCAACGGGACCATCGGCCCCAAGGTGATCGACATCAAGTCGCTCTATGCCGACACCGGCATGTTCACCTATGACCCCGGTTTCACCTCGACCGCGTCCTGCGACTCGAAGATCACCTATATCGACGGCGACGAGGGCGTCCTGCTCTATCGCGGCTATCCGATCGAAGATCTGGTCGAGAAGTGCGACTTCCTCGAAGTCTGCTACCTGCTGCTGAACGGCGAACTGCCGAAGCCCGAAGAGAAAAAGAAGTTCAACCACGACATCACGCACCACTCGATGGTGCATGAGCAGTTGGCCCAGTTCTATCGCGGCTTCCGTCGCGACGCGCACCCGATGGCGGTGATGTGCGGCGTGGTCGGCGGCCTTTCGGCCTTCTATCACGACAGCACCGACATCACCGATCCGCGCCAGCGCGTGATCGCCAGCTATCGCATGATCGCGAAGATGCCGACCATCGCCGCCTGGGCCTACAAGTACTCGATCGGCCAGCCGTTCATCTTCCCGACCAACAGCATGAGCTTCGCCGAGAACTTCCTGCACATGATGTTCGCCACGCCGTGCGAGCCCTACAAGGTAAGCCCGGTGATGACGCGCGCTATGGACCGCATCCTCACGCTGCATGCCGACCACGAGCAGAACGCCTCGACTTCGACGGTGCGCCTCTCCGGTTCGTCGGATGCCAATCCCTTCGCCTGTATCGCGGCCGGCATCGCCTCGCTCTGGGGACCTGCCCATGGCGGCGCCAACGAGGCCGTGCTGAAGATGCTCGACCTGATCGGCGACGTGAAGAACATCCCGGCCTTCATCCAAGGCGTGAAGGACAAGAAGCAGCGCCTGATGGGCTTCGGCCATCGCGTCTACAAGAACTTCGACCCGCGCGCCAAGGTGATGGCGCAGACCTGCCGCGAGGTGCTCGACGAACTCGGCCAGCACAACGACCCGATGCTGGCGTTGGCCGTCGAGCTCGAGCGGATCGCGCTGTCGGATCCCTATTTCGTCGAGCGTAAGCTGTACCCGAATGTCGACTTCTATTCGGGCATCATCTTCCGCGCGATGGGCATCCCGGTCTCGATGTTCACGCCGCTCTTCGCGGTGGCGCGCACCGTCGGCTGGATCGCCCAGTGGAACGAGATGATCAGCGACCCCGGCAAGCGCATCGGCCGTCCGCGCCAGCTCTACACCGGCTCCGCCAAGCGCGCGCTGAAGAAGTAAAGTCACTTCCCTTTTGACGTCAGGCCCGGCCTTGTGCCGGGCATCCACGCCTTCTTTTCACCGCCAAGACACCAAGGCCGCCAAGGGGACTATGTCTTGGCGGCCTTGGTGTCTTGGCGGTTAGTCTTTCTGCTCACATAGATCAAAAAAGGCGTGGATGGCCGGGACAAGCCCGGCCATGACGAATGAGGGAAACGGAAAAAGCTCTCCCTATTTCCGCTCGATCAGCTCGACCTTGTAGCCGTCCGGATCTTCGATGAAGGCGATGATGGTGGTGCCGTGCTTCATCGGGCCCGGCGGGCGCGTGATCTTGGCGCCGGCCTTTTCCAGTTGCGCGCAGGTGCCGTAGATATCGGGCACGCCCAGCGCGATATGGCCATAACCGTTGCCCAGGTTGTAGGGCTCCTTCTGCGGCCAGTTGTAAGTGAGTTCGAGAACGGTGTGCGAGTCCTCGTCGCCATAGCCGACAAAGGCCAGGGTGAACTCGCCCGACGGGAAATCATTGCGGCGCAACAGCTTCATGCCCAGCAGCTTCGTATAGAAATCGATCGACTTATCGAGATCCTTCACGCGCAGCATCGTATGCAGCATGCGGAAATTCGACGCGCTTTGGTTGGCGCTTGTTTTCGGTTGTACGTCGTCCATGGGCGGCCTCCCTTGATGCCGGGGCAGCATATCAAGAATGAACCACGAAGAAAGAAGCCAATTGTTCACCCGTCATTGCCAGCGCAGTGAAGCAATCCAGGGCATCGCGAAAACCCTGGATGCTTCGTCGCTACGCTCCTCGCAATGACGCGCCCTGTGTGGTCGATCCGACCAACCCAAGAACCGCGCGCGCGGCGCGGTGGCTGGGCGGCTCGCCACCCTGGCCGAGTTTGGCGAGCGCCTGGTGCAGTCCCGCCAATTGCACCGCGCGGGCGCTTTCGCCGTCGAGCAACAGCCCGAGCGCCGGTGCCAGCAGGTCGGCGCGGCAGTCTTCCAGCAGCAATTCGGGCACGATCTTTTCGCCGGCCAGGATGTTGGGCAAGCTGACCGCATCGAGCTTGATCAGCCGGCGTGCGAAAAACGCCGTGAGCGGGTTCAATTTGTAACCGACCACCATCGGCACGCCAGCCAGTGCGAGTTCGAGCGTGACCGTGCCCGAGGCGGCCAATGCCGCGCGCGAGGCGGCGAAGGCGGCATAGCGTTCGCCCGCGCCCTGCACTACCAGCGCCGGCACTGGCCAATCGCGCACCGCGACCGCAACCGAGTCGGCCACTGTTTCGACGGTGGGCACGACGGCGCGCAGATTCGGATGCACCGCCGCAAGACGGCCGAGCGTCCCACCGAAGACGGGTAGAAGTCGCGACGTTTCCGACCGGCGGCTGCCGGGCAGGATCGACACCAATGTCGCATCGGCGGGAATGCCGTGGCGCGCGCGAAAGCCGGCCGCATCGCCCTGGTCTGCGCCGCTCTCGAGCACCGGATGGCCGATATGAAGCGCCTTCACACCCGCCGCTTCGAACAGCGGCGGCTCGTTGGGGAACAGACACAGCAGCAGATCGACGCGGCCCTTGAGATCATGGACGCGCTTTGCTTTCCAGGCCCAGACCATCGGCGCGACCATGTGGATCCGCGGCGCGGCGATGCCCGCTTTCTTCAGCCGGTCGATCAGCCTCTTGTTGTAGCCCCAGGAGTCGATGGTGATGATGGCAGCCGGCTTGCGCGCGGCGATGTCGGCCACGGTTTCGTCGAGGCGCTTCAGGATGCGCGGGATGCGCGGCAGCACTTCGGCCAGGCCCATCACTGCAAGATCGGCTTGCGGGAACAAGCTCGGCAATCCGGCCGCGCGCATCGCCTCGCCGCCGATACCGGCGAATTGGATATCGGTTCCCGCCACCGCACGCAGGCCTTCGATCAACCGTGCGCCCAGCAGATCGCCTGACGGCTCGCCGGCGACGAGATAGAAGAGCGGCGCGTTCGCGGGCCCGCTCATGGAATCGTGATCCCGATCAGGAACAGGCCCGCCGCATCAGCGGCGGCGATGCATTGCTCGCGGTCGACCACCAGGGTCGCGCCGGCCTGCACGGCGATCCCGGCGAAGCCCGCGGCGGCGGCGGCGGTCACCGTCTCGACGCCGATGGTCGGCATGTCGACGCGCAG
>CAZNZI010000416.1:0-6131 GCA_964577475.1 uncultured Rhodospirillaceae bacterium | reverse complement strand
GCTCCTTCACCTCCACCTCCGGGCCCGGCGTGTCGCTGATGCAGGAGTTCCTGGGGCTGGCCTACTTCGCCGAGATTCCCGTCACCGTCATCGACGTGCAGCGCGGCGGCCCCTCCACCGGCATGCCCACGCGCACCCAGCAGGCGGACCTGCACGCGGCGGCCTACGCCTCGCACGGGGACACCAAGCACCCGCTGCTGCTGCCGAAGAATCCCCGCGAATGCTTCGAATTCGGGGCCCTGGCCTTCGACCTGGCCGACCGGTTGCAGACGCCGATCTTCATCATGACCGATCTCGACATCGGCATGAACGACTGGTTGTGCAAACCCTTCGACTGGGACGACACGAAGAAGCTCGACCGCGGCAAGGTGATGACCGCCGAGGAGTTGGAAGCCGGCAAGGATTTCGGCCGCTACCTCGACGTGGACGGCGACGGCATCCCCTACCGCACCTATCCTGGCACGCACCCGACCCGCGGCAGCTTCTTCACCCGCGGCACGTCGAAGGACCGCTACGCCAAATACACCGAAGACGGCGCGGCCTATGTCGACAACATGCAGCGCCTGCTGCGCAAGTTCGAGACAGCAAAGAAGATCGTGCCCGCGCCCGTGCGCGACGATGCCAAGCAGCGGACGCGCCAGGGCGTGATCTATTTCGGCTCGACCACGCCGGCCATGCGCGAGGCGCTGGAAACGCTGGAAGTCCAGGGCATCCATCTCGATGCGTTGCGTATTCGCGCCTTCCCCTTTGCCGATTCGGTTTTCGACTTCATCAAGGCCCATGATCATGTCTTCGTGGTCGAGCAGAACCGCGATGCCCAGATGCGCCTGCTGCTGAGCAACGAAGGCGGCATCGATCCGGCCAAGCTGATCCCGGTTCTTCAGTATGACGGCTCACCCATCACAGCCCGGTTCATCACGGGCGAAATCGCGGCGCTGATGCGGACGCATAAGATCGCCCCGCTGCGGGAGGTTGCAGGATGACCTATCTACCGAAACCCAAGCTGCATCACCCGAGCCTGCCGAAGAACGCACTCGGTTTCACCCACCGCGACTACGAAGGCGCCGTCTCGACGCTCTGCGCCGGCTGCGGACACGACTCGATCAGTGCGGCAATCATCCAATCGTGTTTCGAACTCGATTTGCCGCCGCATCGGCTGGCGAAACTGTCGGGCATCGGCTGTTCGTCCAAGACGCCGACCTACTTCCTCGGTTCGTCGCACGGCTTCAACTCGGTTCACGGGCGCATGCCGTCGGTGCTGACCGGTGCCAACCTCGCCAACCGCGAACTGGTCTATCTCGGCGTCTCGGGCGACGGCGACAGTGCCTCGATCGGGCTGGGCCAGTTCGCCCACATCATCCGCCGCGGCGTCAACATGACCTACATCGTCGAGAACAACGGTGTGTACGGTCTGACCAAGGGCCAGTTCTCCGCGACCTCGGACAAGGGGTCGAAGAGCAAGAAGGGTGCGGTCAATTTCGATGCCCCGATCGATCTGGTGAGCATGGCGCTTCAACTCGGCGCGAGCTTTGTTGCGCGCAGTTTCTCGGGCGACAAGTCGCAGCTGATCCCCCTGATCAAGGCGGCGCTCAGCCATCATGGCGCGGCGTTCATCGACGTGCTGTCACCCTGCGTCGCCTTCAACAATCACGAAGGTTCGACCAAGAGCTTCGACTATGTGCGCGCCCACAACGAAGCGGTGAACCGGCTCGACGTGATGGTCGACCACGCGCCGATCGCCGCGGAGTACGCGCCGGGCACCGTGACGATGGTGACGCAACACGATGGATCCGTGCTGCGCCTGCGCAAGCTGGATGAGGAATATGATCCCAGCGATCGATTGACAGCGATGTCGTATTTGCAAGAGCGGCAGGCCGAAGGCGAAATTGTGACGGGCCTGCTGTATTTCGACGCGGACGCGCAAGATATGCACGGCTACCTCAACACGATCGAGGAACCGCTGAACGCACTCAGCGATGACAAACTCGTGCCTGGTGCCGCCGCGCTCACCAAACTGAACGCATCGCTCCGTTAAGTCACAACCGGCCGTTCTGGCCGGGGTCTAGGCTCGACACGCTTAATCCCGCGTTCGAGACTGGCGGTGACACATGGCATTCAAGAAACTTTTTTCGCGGCTTTTCATCGCCGCTTTGTTCTTCGCGCCGCTGACCGCGGTGCATGCACAACCCCCGAACAAACCTCAAGAGCGCGCGACCCATTTCGACTCGGTCGCCGGCCAGCTTCTGGTCGCGGCGCCGAATATCGGCGATCCACGCTTCGCCCGGGCGGTGATTCTGGTCATCGCGCACGACAAAGACGGCGCGTTCGGCGTCACCATCAATCGGCCTGTCGGCTTGCACCCGATGGGCGAGCTGCTTGATGCGGTCGGTCAGAAACATGGTCGCGTGAGCGGCGAGGTGCCCATCTTCGCCGGCGGCCCGATCCAGGAACAGATCGGCTTCATCCTGCACAGCTCCGACTATCACGACCAGGCGACCAAGCCGGTCGGACGCGGCGTTGCTCTCACATCTTCGGCGGAGATTCTCCGCGATATGGCCCGCGGTAAGGGGCCAAAGAAGAGCCTGATTGCCTTCGGCTATGCCGGCTGGCTGCCCGGCCAGTTGGAGGCCGAGATCGACAAGCATGCCTGGGTAGTCACGCCGCTCGACCCCAAGCTGATCTTCGATACCGCCGCCGATAAGCTCTGGGATCTCGCCTGGGCGCGGCGCACTCTCAGCCTGTAGTAGCGGGCCTCGGAGCAGCCTAGCCGTCCCACCGAAGGACATTGTCGACACCGCCCGGGTCTGGAACAATCGCGGCTTCTCAGACGAATGGAGCCACCATGTCCGCCCTGCGCATCCCCGACCTTGAAGGCAAAGTATATCTCGTCACTGGCGCCTCGATCGGAATCGGTGCGGCGGTGGCCCGGGCGCTCGGCACACAAGGCGCCAAGGTCGCGGTTCACTACAACAGCAGCAAAGCCGAGGCCGAAGCCGTGGCCGCCGATATCGAGAAGGCGGGTGCCAAGGCTTTGACTGTCGGCGGCGATATCACGAAGACCGGCAATGCCGAGAAAATCGTTGAGACGACAGCGAAGCATTTCGGCCGTCTGGACGGGCTGATTAATAACGCTGGCGGTTTGGTCACACGCAAACCGATCGCGCAGACCGACGAAGCATTCGAGGAGGCAATTCTCGCCCTCAATGTCAATTCGGTCATCCGTGCCAGCCGCACCGCCCTGCCGTGGCTAAAGAAACAGGGCGGGACGATCATCACAACAAGTTCGCAAGCCGCCCGCAACGGTGGCGGCGGCGGTTCTGTGCTCTATGCGTCGGCCAAGGGCTTCGTCAGCACCTTCACCCGCGGCTTAGCCAAGGAAGTGGTGAAGGACAAGATTCGCGTCAACGCGGTCGCGCCGGGCCTGATCTGGACCAAGTTCCACGAGACCGGCACCCCGCCCGACATGTACAAGGTCCAGGAGGCCGCGATCCCGATGGGCCGCGCCGGCACGGCCGAGGAATGCGTGGGCGCCTATCTTTTCCTGGCCTCCGACGCCCTCAGCAGCTACGTCATCGGCCAGATCATCGAAGTGAACGGCGGCAACCTGATGCCGTGATCACAGCGCCGCGGTCAGGATCATGGCGGCGGCCTTCTCGCCGATCATGATCGACGGCGCATTGGTGTTGCCGCTCGAGATGATCGGCATGATCGATGCGTCGGCCACGCGCAGCCCGTCGATACCGCGCAGCTTCAACTCGGCATCCACCACGGCCATATCGTCATTGCCCATTTTGCAGGTGCCGACCGGATGGAGGGTGGTGCCGCCCGCGTCCTTTAGCCATTCGCGCAAATCGGCATCGCTCATGTTCGCCGGCCCCGGCGCCAATTCCTGGCCGACATAGGGCTTGAAGGCAGGCTGCGCCATCACATGGCGCATCATCTTGACCGCCGCGATGGTGGTCTGCTTGTCGAATTCGGTGGCCAGGTAGTTGGCATGGATGGCCGGCGGATCGCGGGGATCGGCCGAGCGCAAGGCGATATGCCCGCGGCTGTCGGGATTAACCGGACCCACACGCAGAGTCACGCCGTGATTGGCTTCGACCTTCTCATGGCCCCACAGCTTCGGCCAGCGCAGATTGGCCGTCTTTTCCAGGGCCGGCATGAAATGGATCTGGATATCGGGCGCGACCAATTCGGGCCGCGACTTCATGAAGGCGCCGCCCTCGTAGGGAAAGGTGGTGGCCACACCGGTGCCGAACAGCGCGCCCTGAATCACGGCCCGGGTGATGCGGTCGACGCGGAGGTCACGATAGAGCGTGACCGGCTTTTTCACCTCATAGATCATGCACACATCGACATGATCGTGCAGATTCTTGCCAACACCGGGCAGCGCGTGGACAACTGGAATGCCGTGCCTGCCGAGTTCGGCGGGATCGCCGATACCCGACAGCATCAGGATCTGAGGCGAATTGATCGCCCCGGCAGACAGGACGATCTCACGCCGGGCTGCCGCCTTGCGCGGCTGGCCGTTTTGCAAGTATTCGACCGCGACCGCGCGGCCCTGCTCCGTCACGATCCGCGTCGTATGGGCATGGGTCTCGATGCGCAGATTGGCACGGTTCTCGACGGGGCGCAGGAAGGCGCGCGCCGTGCTCCACCGCTTGCCTTTGCGGATCGTGAAGTCGTAACGCCCGAAGCCTTCCTGGTTGGCGCCGTTGAAATCGTCGTTGGCGGCATACCCGGCTTCCACGCCCGCTTTCACGAAGATGTCGAACAGCTCGTTGGTACCGCGCGCGCGCGTGACCGTCAGTTCGCCATCGCCGGAATGGAATTCGTCGCGCCGCTGGGTATGGCTTTCGGATTTGCGGAAATAGGGCAGCACTTCGTCATAGGACCAGCCCTTGTTGCCCATCTGCGCCCAGCGGTCGTAGTCATAGGCATTGCCACGCACATAGATCATGCCGTTGATGGTCGAGCAGCCGCCCAGCACCTTG
This sequence comes from uncultured Rhodospirillaceae bacterium, assembly GCA_964577475.1. Taxonomy (GTDB): domain Bacteria; phylum Pseudomonadota; class Alphaproteobacteria; order Rhodospirillales; family Magnetospirillaceae; genus JASHSH01. The sequence continues at coordinate 1,137 of CAZNZI010000416.1, read as the reverse complement.
CCTCGCGGCCAATAGATTTTGCGTCCGTTGAGATTGGGCTCGGGTTCGGTGTGGTAGTGCCAGTTGTAGATGCCCGAATGCATCAGCTTGCCCATCAACATGGGCAAGCGGAACAGCGGATTACGGTCCCTGCTGCCGGCTTCGAGGAGCAGAACACGGTTGGACGGATTGGCCGACAGCCGATTGGCCACCACACAGCCAGCCGAACCGGCGCCGATCACGATATAGTCGTAGTCCTCCTGATCCATCGATTTGTCCTACCAGCGAATCGGTTCGGCGGACCGTTCGCGCAACAGTTCATTGCACAGCGTGAAGGGATTCGGTTCGGCTAGAATCTTGTCACCTACGGCCGGATGATCGCGCGCGATCAGCGCGATCGGTCCTCCACGCCGCGCAGCATCGTTGACGCCGGCCGCGCGGAACACGTCCTGCGCCACCGTTCCGAAGGCCATGAAGACGACCGGCTTCTTCCGCTCGAGGAGAAAACGCATCACGCGCAGCATCAGCGGCCGCCAAAGCGGCAGATGGCCATGCGCCTGATGCGGATCGGGCACGACAGCGAAGCGCGACAGGGTGCAGGAACTGTTCAGCGGCAGCACGCCCTGCCCCACCCAACCATCGATCAGCGCCGTGGGCGATTCAAGCGGGACGACGCCTGCCTCGATATCATCGATCATCCGCGCCCAGGTCGTGACGCGGTCGGCGTAGCCGGGTTTCCCCATCCGCTCCGCGCAGACCTGCTGCATGAAGGTGCGGACGCTGTGCGAGAACATCTTCTCGAGCTCGCGCCAGCGGGCCACGCTTCCGGCTTCGAAGGCCCGGCCGGTGGCGAAATCGGCGCTGGGATACGGGTCCTGGCCCAGGATCACGCAGCGCACCTTGTCCGGGTCGACACCGTCGAAGCCGCGCAGCATATGGGCGCCTTTAGGCTGTCCCGGAAACACGCGGCCCTTACGGGCGGGAAAAATCGGCTCCCACGGCTCCAGAATCAGACCGGGATCGACATCGTCGAAACCGAGCGTCACGCCCTCGACGACCGGCCGCCAGGCGGGATCGATATCCTCGATCCAGCCGTCCAGTGTCTCGCGCAGTGCATCGACCAGGCGGATGGGCACGATCAGCCCTCCAGCCGCCGGC
>CAZNZI010000415.1:0-6577 GCA_964577475.1 uncultured Rhodospirillaceae bacterium | reverse complement strand
GAGCCGGGTGGGATGGCTTGCGGCAAATTGTCGGGCCGAGGGGGCGAGCGCAGCACGCGCGGCTGCGGCCGGCCCTTCACCTGCGGATTGCCGTTGACGATGACATCGGCGATGAAGGTGAGCAGGCGCGTCGCGCGGTCGCGGCGTTGTGGTGCCTGGAACAGTGCCGGCGTGGTATCGATGAAGCGCGTGGTGTAGCTGCCGTCCCTGAACTTCGGATGGTCGAGCACGGCTTCCAGGAAGGCGAGGTTGGTGGCCACGCCGGCGATGCGGAACTCACGCAGCGCGCGATCGAGCCGGGCGATCGCCTCGCCGGCGGTCGGTGCCCAGGCAGTCACTTTCTCAAGCAGCGAGTCGTAGTAGCGCGTCACCACTGCACCCGAATAGGCAGTGCCGCCGTCGAGCCGGATGCCGAAGCCGTTGGCACCGCGATAGGCGGTCAGGCGGCCATAGTCTGGAATGAAGTTGTTGTTGGGGTCTTCGGTGGTGATGCGGCACTGGATCGCGTGGCCGTTGAGCTTGATATCGTCCTGCCGCGGCACACCCGACTCGGCGTCGCCGATACGCGCACCCTCTGCGATGCGGATTTGCGCTTTGACGATGTCGATGCCGGTGACCATCTCGGTTACCGTATGCTCGACCTGGATGCGCGGATTGACTTCGATGAAATAGGCTTTGCCGGTATCGGCGTCGAACAGGAACTCGGCCGTGCCTGCATTGCGGTATCCCACCTTGCGCGCTAGGCGCAGTGCCGACTCGCACAGATCTGCGCGCTGGCCGGGCCCGAGCTGCGGTGCGGGGGCGCGTTCGACGACCTTCTGATTGCGGCGTTGGACCGAGCAATCGCGCTCGAACAGGTGGACCAGATTGCCGTGCTGGTCGCCAAGCAGCTGCACCTCGACGTGGCGTGCGTTTTCGACCAGCTTTTCGAGATAGACCTCGTCATTGCCGAAGGCCGCCTTGGCCTCGCGCCGCGCCGCGTTGACCAGATCCGGCATTTCCTCGGCGGTACGAATCACGCGCATGCCACGCCCGCCACCACCCCAGCTCGCCTTCAGCATCACCGGGAAGCCGATGCGATGGGCTTCCGACAGGGCTGCGGTCGGGTCTGAGGGCAGAGGGCCGGTCGCCGGCATCACTGGCACCTGGGCCGCCTCTGCGAGCGCACGGGCCTGCACCTTGTTGCCCAGCGCCCGCATCATGTCCGGTGTGGGGCCGATAAAGATGATGCCGGCGTCGATGCAGGCTTGGGCGAAGTCGGGGTTCTCCGAGAGAAAGCCGTAGCCGGGGTGGATGGCATCGCATCCGGCGCTTCGGGCGATCCGAATGATGGTCGGGATATCGAGATAAGCCTCGACCGGCCCTTTGTCGGTGGCCAGCAGATAGCTCTCATGGGCCTTGAACCGGTGTAGGGCGTAGCGGTCTTCGCGGGAATAGACGGCAACCGTATCGATGCCCAGTTCTGCTGCGCCGCGGAAGACGCGGATCGCGATCTCGCTACGGTTGGCAACAAGTAACTTCTTGATTTTATGGGCTTGTGGCCGAGCGGTGGCGGCGTTCATGTCGGTCCAATGGCTCCCCGGCAGTGGACTGCTGCAATGCAGCATTTCGAGGAAGTACCACGCAACGTGTCACGGGCGCCAGCCCATTGTGCGATTAACGAACGCTTGTTTGGTTAATCGTTGTGGGCAGGCCGAGGCTGGGCAAACCTATGGCGGGACCGGCGGGCAACGCCGGCCGGAATGAAGAGGGAGGACGGGATGACGGACCTCGACGCCGTAACGATGGCCGCGCGCCTCGATCGCCTGCCGGCAAGCCGGGAGATGCGGCGTTTGGTGACCCTGATCTCGCTCGGGGGATGCTTCGAATTCTACGATCTGTTCTTCACTGGCTATGTCGCGCCCGGCCTCGTCAAAAGCGGCATCCTGACGCCGACCACCACGGCCTTCTTCGGCTTCACGGGATTGGCCAGCTTCGTCGCGGCCACCTTCGCGGGCATGTTAGTCGGCACCTTGTTGGTGAGTTGGCTCTCGGACCGTTTCGGTCGGCGCACGGTCTTTACTTGGTCGTTGCTCTGGTACTCGGTCGGCACCCTGATCCTTGCCTTCCAGAACGACTCGGCGGGGCTCGATCTCTGGCGTTTCGTTGCCAGCATCGGATTGGGTGTCGAACTGGTGAACATCGATACCTACATCTCGGAACTCACGCCCAAGGACCGGCGCGGCTCAGCCTTCGCCTACAACGAGGGCATCATGTTTTCAGCGGTGCCCGTGGCCGCGCTGCTCTCCTGGCTACTGGTGCCTGAGACGATTCTGGGCCTCGACGGCTGGCGCTGGGTGATGATCGTCGGCGCGACGGGCGCCATCGCGGTCTGGCGGATTCGTCTCCGTCTGCCCGAATCACCGCGCTGGCTGGCCCAGCATGGGCAGATGATCGACGCGGAGGAGATCGTGGTCGCGCTGGAAAGCGCCGCGCGTCTGGAGACCGGCGCCGACTTGCCGCCGCCCGTACCCATTGTCGGCGAGGCGGATAGCGTGAGGGGGTCGTGGGCGGAGATTTGGCGGAAACCCTATCTCGGTCGCACCCTCGTTTTGACGGTGTTCAATATTCTTCAGACGGTCGGCTATTACGGCTTCTCGGCCTGGGTGCCAACTTTGGTGATCGCGCAGGGCGTGACCGTGACGAAGTCGCTGGAGTACACACTGATCATCGCCATCGTCGCGCCGCTCTCGCCTTTCTTCGCGATGATGCTGGCCGATCGTTTCGAGCGCAAACACCAGATCGCTTCGGCGGCGGTCGCCATTGCCGTTTTCGGCATTCTGTTCTCGCTGCAGACGACGGCGCTGGGCGTGATCGTGTTCGGCATGCTGATCACGCTCTCGAACAACTGGATGTCCTTTGCGTTCCACGCCTACCAGACCGAGCTTTATCCGACTCGGGTCCGTGCCCAGGCAGTGGGTTTCGTCTATTCGTGGAGCCGGCTGAGTGTCGTCTTCAGCAGCTTCGTGATCGCGTTCTTCCTGCGCGACTACGGCACGCTGGGCGTGTTCATCTTCATCGCCTCCAGCATGGGCGTGGTGGCGGCGGTGGTGGGTATCGCCGGACCGCGCACGCGGAACTTGCGGTTGGAGCAGGTGGCGCCTTAAACCGGCGATCGTGGGTGAGTATCAAAGCGAAAGGCCAGGGCAAGGGCCCCGGCGAGGCACAGTGCCGCCAGAAAAAAAGGAGCGCCCGAAAGTCCCGCTCCGGCCCAAGGTCCGATGGTCGCTGCGAAGATCGAGCCGAACGCCGTGGGCGCCACCAGGCTGGCGATCTCGGCCGCACTACCCAGAGCGCCCATCGTATGCCCTTGATCACTTGGCCCAGCCGCGCGGGTCACGAGACTGAGGAAGGCAGGGCCCGTCAAGCCGCCCAAGGCGATGAAGAGAATTGCGACATAAGACAGATAGCCGGCCGGCGCCAACCCGAGGATGACGAGGCCGGCCAGATTGCACGCCAAGCCGCCGAGCAATGCCGAGCGTTCGCCCAGCCATTTGATGGTCAGGCCCAACAGCCAACCCTGGACAACCAGGGCGCCGAAGCCCAGAGCCGCGAGGGCCATACCGGCATCATGAGCCGTCCAGCCGTAACGCCAGCCGGTGTAAAGCACGAACACCGTGGGCATGACCGTCGAGGAGAATTGCATCATCAGATTGGCGATCAGCAACGGCCGCAAGGGCCCTGGAACGCGCAGGATGGTGATGGCGCTGAACGGGTTGATGCGTTTCAGGGTCAGTTTGGTGCGCAGGGCCCGGGGCAGCGATTCGGGAACCACGAAATACCCATACAACCCGTTCGCCAGACTGACGCCCGCTGCCACCCAGAAGGGCAGGCGGATGTCGATATCGCCCAGCACCCCGCCCAGAGCGGGGCCGGCCATGCCGCCCAAGCCGCCGGCCATGCTCAGGATGCCATAGACTCGCGTGCGCTTTTCGGGGGGCGTGATGTCGGTGACATAGGCCATCGAGGTCATGACACTGGCGCCCGTTATCCCCGACACAAGGCGGCTTCCGAACAGCCACCAGACCGAGGGGGCGAGCGCCATGATGAGGTAGTCGATACCGAGGCCGAGATTGGAACTGACCAGGATCGGCCGTCGCCCGAAATGATCCGACAGCGCGCCCTGGATCACGGAAAACAAGCAATGCATCAGCCCGAAGGCGGTGCCGATCAGGCCGATCATCTCGGCCGCCCGGACCGTGTTGCCGTTGAAGAAGGCGAGGACCAGCCGGGGCAAGGTGGGCGCGAGAATTCCGTAAGTCACGCAACTCAGGAACACCGTAACCCACACAAAGGCCATGGCCGGACGCCGGCCCCCGGCGGGCGGGGCGGAGGCGGTATCGATCGTCGCTGTGGTGGTTTCGGCGTCGCCGGTCATGGTTCATCTGTATGCGAGGCCCGAAGGGCGCGCAAGTTGAGTGAGCTTACAGGTAGTGATCGCCCTTTCTTGCTCCTAGTTTCGGCGCATAGAGGGCTTCGTTAGATACGGACCCTGTGCCATACAATGAAGTAGCGGAGGTCTGGAGGAAACGGATAAGCGATGGCTGCCAACTGGGACTACATTATCATCGGCGCAGGCTCGGCAGGTTGTGTAGTGGCCGACCGATTGACGGCCTCAGGCAAGTATCGTGTTCTGGTGTTGGAAGCTGGTCCGGCCGACACCCATCGTTGGATTCACATTCCCGTCGGCTACTCGCGCACGATCAGCGATCCCTCCGTCAACTGGTGCTATGAGAGCGAGCCCGAGCCGCAGTTGAATGGCCGGCGCGTCTATTACCCGCTCGGCAAGGTTCTGGGCGGCGGAAGCTCGATCAACGCGCAGGCCTATGTGCGCGGCCAGCCCGAGGACTACGACGGCTGGGCGGCCGAAGGGAATCCGGGTTGGGCCTGGAACGATGTGCTGCCTCTGTTCAAACGGCAGGAACGCCGTGAAGGCCCCGGCGATCCCGCCTATCACGGCTATGATGGGCCGCTGAGCGTTAGCAACATCGCGTTCAGGAGCCCGATCACCGAGGCGATCCGGCACGCGGCGATCGAGGCCGGTATTCCCGAGAACGGCGACTACAACGGCGCCACCCAGGAAGGCGTCAGCTATTTCCAATTCACCGTGCGCAACGGCCGCCGCTGCAGCGCCGCCGTCGCTTATCTGCGTCCGGCGATGAAGCGGCCAAACCTGCAGGTCATTACCGAGGCCCGCAATACCGGCCTGATCTTCGATGGCGCGCGCGTGGTTGGCGTGCGTTACAAGCGCGGCCGTGACGCGGCGGAGGAAGAGGCACGCGCCGGGCGCGAGGTGATTCTCGCCGCCGGCGCGATCCATACCCCACACCTGCTGATGCTGTCCGGGATCGGCGCGCCGGAGCAATTGCAGCCGCATGGCGTCGCCGTTCGCGCCGCGCTGCGCGGTGTCGGTGCCAATCTGATGGACCATGTGCAGGTGCGGCCCAGTTTCGAGGTCAACCGGCCGACCCTGAACACCCAGCTCAACAACCCGTTCTTTAAAGGCTATGAGGGCGCCCGCTATTTCCTGACGCGCGGCGGCTTGTTGGCCAACGGGCCGACCCGCGTGACGATCTTCACCCGCGTCCATCCGATATCCAAGACGCCCGATGTGGAGTTCCATTGCGGCCTGCTCTCGACCGACGAATTGGGTCGTGGGCTACACAGCTTCAACGGCATCACGTTGTCGGTCTGCACCCTGCACCCCGATAGCCGCGGCAGTGTCACTTTGCGCAGCGCCGACCCATTCCAGGCGCCGGCGATCCGGCTCAACTATCTGACCGCACCGAAAGACCGCGAGACGATCATCGGCGCGGTGCGTCTGGCCCGCCGCATCGCCACCATGCCGTCGCTGGCCAAGATCGTCGTGCGCGAGCATGCGCCTGGCCCGGCGGCCCAGAGCGATGAGGCTATTTTCGATTGGGCGCGCACCTCGGCGGCGACCATCTATCATCCATCGTGTACGGCCAAGATGGGCACTGGGCCGGACGCCGTGGTGGATGCGCGGCTGCGGGTTCATGGCATGGCCGGGCTGCGCGTGATTGATGCCTCGATCATGCCGCGCGTGGTATCGGGCAATACCAATGCAGCGGCGCTGATGATCGGCGAGAAGGGCGCGGAGCTGGTGCTCGAGGACGCGGGCAGCTAGGGGGCGTTTATTGCTTGTTCGCCCGCAGCCGCTGGGCGTAGACGTTGATGATCAGGGCCGCCAGCAGGATCAGGCCGCGGATCAGGATCTTGAGGAAGCTATCGATCTTGACGTGGTCGAGGCCGTTGTTGAGCACGCCCAGCACGAACAGGCCGACGATCGTATTGCCGATGCCGCCCTGGCCGCCGAACAGGCTGGTGCCGCCGACGACGACCGCCGAGATCGAGTCGAGCAGGTAGTCGCCGAACTCGTCCTGCTGCGCGCTGCCGAAATGGGCCACGCCCATCATGCCGGCCATGCCCGAGCAGACCGCCGAGATGATCATCACCGCGGCGATGATGGCGCGCACGTTGACGCCGGAATACTCGGCCGCCTCGCGGTTGCCGCCCA
>CAZNZI010000414.1:0-3739 GCA_964577475.1 uncultured Rhodospirillaceae bacterium | reverse complement strand
TGCTGGAGGATCGAGGCGGCAGCCTCCTCGATCGAGCGGCGAGTCATGTCGATCACCGGCCAGCCGCGTTCCGAGAACAGACGCCGCGCCGTGGTGACCTCATCGCGGACGATATCGGGGTCGGCATAGCCGGGCACGTCGCGATCGAGGAATTGCAGCCGTGCGCGGCGGACATCAACCAGGCTTTTGGGTTCGCGCGTCAGACCGACGATGAGGGGCTTCACCGCTTCGATCACCTCGCGCGGCAGCGGCTGGTTGGGAATGATCGGCACATTCGCTGCCTTGATGCCGCGATTGGCGAGATACATGCAGGTCGGCGTCTTTGAAGTACGCGACACACCGATCACGATCACATCGGCCTCGTCGATGTCTTCGAGCAATTGTCCGTCGTCATGGGCGAGCGTGAAGTGCATTGCGTCGATGCGTTTGAAATATTCGGCATCGAGGATGTGCTGGCGTCCCGGTTCCATACCGAACTCGGCATTGAGGTAGTTGGCGAGCGCCGCCATCACCGGATCGAGCACAGGGATACATGGCACACGCAGCTGGCGGCAGCCTTCCTCGAGTGCAATGCGTACATCGGGATCGACCAAGGTCGCCAGCACCAGACCCGGCTCAGCCTTCACGCCTTCGATCACGTTGTCGACCTGGGTGCGGTTGCGCACCAGCCACCAAAGGTGGGTGTTGGCTTCATATCCCGCGAATTGCACCACACAGGCGCGTGCGACGGACGAGATCGTCTCGCCGGTCGAGTCGGACACCAGGTGCAGATGGAAGCGATTGGTCGCCAAAGCCTGTGAACAACCATGTGGACGAGCGGTGGCCAAACCGCCCCCGAGTGGCCGGCGGCCATATTGCCCCAACCTGTCCCACCTCGCTACCCGGTGCCGGGGCCGATCCACCCGCATGGGGATGGAGAACGCCACCGGTGGGTGAGTCATGGGGATAAATGCTGCAACGGCTGGTGGCGTGGCTTTTTCGTGACTTGGTACGGGGGATGGTTCGGCGGCTGACCAAACGCTTTGCTGTATCCCCGATTCCCACAGGGATTCACTACAACCACCATCTTCTCTATTAAGACTCTATAAGATAGAGAAGAGACCCGACCCCGAGCCCGGATTCTCCCGTTTTGAGCCCTACTGCCGTATCCAAGCCGATCCTCCGTGTCCTGGCCGGAGAGAGTCTGAACCCGCCTCCGGTATGGCTGATGCGTCAGGCGGGGCGCTATTTGCCGGAGTACCGGGAGCTGCGAGCGAAGGCCGGAAGCTTTCTCGATCTCTGCTATACGCCCGCGCTGGCGGCCGAGGTGACGCTGCAGCCGGTGCGGCGCTACGGGATGGATGCGGCAATCCTGTTCTCCGACATCCTGGTCATCTGCGACGCGCTGGGGCAGAAGGTCCGGTTCGAGGAAGGCGCGGGGCCGATCCTCGAGCCGATCCGCACAGCCGATGATTTGGAACAGTTGAGCCTGGAGCAAGCGCCGGGACGGTATGCGCCGGTGCTGGAGACGGTACGGCAAGTGAAAGCAGGTCTCCCACCCGAGGGGACACTGATCGGTTTCGCGGGCGCGCCCTGGACCGTGGCGACCTATATGATCGAAGGCCGGGGCGGAACGGATTTCACGACAGCCAAGCGTTTGTCTCATGAGGACCCGATGGTCTTCCGGCGGCTGATCGATATCCTGGTCAAGGCGACGGTGGACTATCTGGTGGCTCAGGTCGAAGCCGGTGCCGAAGTGCTGCAGATCTTCGACAGTTGGGCGGGCGCATTGGCCGAGGATGATTTCAACGCCTGGGTGATCGCGCCAACCAAAGCGATCGTGGCCGCGGTCAAGGCTGCGAAGCCGCACATTCCGATCATCGGCTTTCCGCGCGCAGCCGGTGCGCAATACCTGGCTTACGCCGCCGAGACAGGTGTCGACGGCGTCAGCCTCGATTTCGGTATGCCGCTCGGTTGGGCCATGCAGCATCTGCCCAAGCAGATGGTGCTCCAGGGCAATCTCGATCCGGCGCTGCTGCTGGTCGGCGGCGCCCCGCTCGATGCAGGCGTGGATCGGATCAAGCAGGCGGCCCGTGGCCGGCCTTTCATCTTCAATCTCGGCCACGGCGTCGTGCCGGCTACACCGCCTGATCACGTGGCGCGGCTGATCACCCGGCTGCGCGAGAAGTCCTGATGCCGCGCACCGCCGTCATTCTGTTCAATCTGGGTGGGCCGGATAGCCTGGCCGCGGTGCGGCCGTTCCTGTTCAACCTGTTCCGCGACAAGGCGATCATCGGTTTACCGACGCCGCTGCGGCAGATGATCGCCTGGGCCATCGCCAAACGCCGCGACCTGGTCGCCCAGGAAATCTATGAGCGGATGGGTGGCTCATCACCGCTGTTGAAAGAAACGAAAGCGCAGGCCACGGCAATCGAACAGGCGTTGGGCGGCGACACGAAAGCCTTCGTCGCCATGCGCTACTGGCACCCGATGACGCGCGAGACCGTGGTGCGCGTGAAAGAGTGGCAACCCGAACGCATCGTGCTGCTGCCGCTCTATCCGCAATTCTCGACCACGACCACTGCATCGTCGCTCGCCGCATGGAAGGCGGAAGCGGCGCGCGCCGGTTTGAAAGCCGCTACGGCCGAGATCGTCGAATATCCCGAGTTGCCGGGCATGATCGCAGCCCAGGCGCAGATGATCGACACTGCACTCACCGAGGCCGGTGACGGCGCCCGCGTGCTGTTTTCCGCTCATGGCCTGCCCAAGCGGATCGTCGCGAAGGGCGACCGCTATCCCGACCAGGTGATGCTCAGCGCGCGAGCGATTGCAAAAATGCTCGGCGAAACGCATGGCCGCGTCGATCAGGATTGGCGTGTCTGCTATCAGAGCCGCGTCGGTCCAGTGGAGTGGATCGGGCCCTATACCGATGACGAAATCCGCCGCGCGGGTGGAGAGAAAAAGCCGCTGGTGGTGGTGCCGATCGCTTTCGTCTCGGAGCATTCCGAGACCCTGGTCGAGCTCGATATGGACTATAAGAAAGTGGCGAACGAGGCGGGGGTGCCCCGTTATGTCCGGGTGCCGGCGCTGGGTACCCATCCCGAGTTCATCGCTGGCCTGGCCGATCTGGTGCGCAGCGCTTTTTCATAAGAGGGTCGATCGATGGCGAGCCTGTATCCCTATATCAAAGCCCTGCATGTGATCGCGGTGATCTCATGGATGGCGGGCATGCTCTATCTGCCGCGATTGTTCGTCTATCACGCGCAGGTGCCGGCCGATTCGGATCAGGCGAAGACCTTCGTCGTAATGGAAAAGAAGCTGATGCACATGATCACCGTGCCGGCGGCGACGCTCACCTGGATTCTGGGCTTCATCATGTTGTCGCAGATCGGCAGCGGGATGAACTACTGGTTCTATCCCAAGATCATCTTCGTGCTGATCATGACCGGCTTCATGTTCGCCGCCGAGCGGTGGCGCCGCGACCTGGCCGCGGGGATCAGCACGAAAACCCCGCGCTTCTTCAAACGGGTCAACGAAATCCCGACCGTGCTGATGATCCTGATCGTGATCCTGGCGGTGGCGAAGCCGTTCTGACGGTCAGGACAGCAGGCGCTTCGCCGCGAGTGCCATCGCGATCAGGGCCGTGCCGCCGATCACCAGATCGACACCGACCAGCAGGCCGAGAATCCAGGTCACCGCACCCGGCAGGCCGATGATGATGATCACGGCCAATGCGAGATCGACCACGCCGTTGAACGCC
>CAZNZI010000413.1:0-1961 GCA_964577475.1 uncultured Rhodospirillaceae bacterium | reverse complement strand
ACGATCAACCAGAAGGGCGGCATCACCATCGGCGGCACGCCTTACAAATTGTCGCTCGATCTGCTCGACAACCAGTCCGATGTGAGCCTCGGCGTACAGCAGTATGTCAAACTGGTCAGCCAGGATAAGGTGAACTTCCTGCTCGGCCCCTTCGCCAGCAACCATGCGCTGGACGACAGTTCCGTGGCGGAAAAGTTTCAGATCCCGATGATCCAGGGCGGCGGCGCCTCTGGGCAGATTTATGCGCGCGGCTATAAATACGTCTTCGGCACGCTGCCCGCAGCGGACAACTATTTCGCCAGCACGATCCAGATGGTGAGCAAGCTCGAGCCTGCGGTGAAGACGGTCGCGCTGGTGGCGGCCGATGACAGTTTCGACGTGTCCGTCGCCAAAGGAACGCGCGCTCTGCTCGACAAGGCCGGCATGAAACTGAGCCTCGACGAGAAGTTTCACGAGAACGCCGCCGACTTCTCGACGATCCTGACCGAGATCAAGGCGGCCGATGTCGATGCGATTCTGTTCGCCGGCCACGAGACCGAGGCGCTGAACTTCATCCGCCAGGCGAAGAGCCTGAACGTCAACCCCAAGAGCTTCTATTCCTTTACCGTCGGCGTCCCGACCGCCGACTTCAGGAAGGCGCTGGGCAATGACGCCAACTATGCGTTCGGCATGAGTTCGTGGCTGCCGAGCACCGAACTGAAGGACAAGTGGTTCGGCGACGCCGCGGCCTTCGCCGCCGCCTACAAGGAAAAGTTCAACTACGATCCCGATTATCACGCGGCCTCGGCAGTCGCCGATGTCGAGGCCTTCGCGGTCGCGCTCGAAAAGGCGGGGACGCTCGATCCGCAAAAAGTGCGCGAGGCGATCGTTGCCACCGACTTCGACAGCCTGTACGCGCACATACGGTTCGGCGAGACGGGGCAGATCGTCCTGCCGCAGATCGTGATTCAGATCCAGAAGGACGCGGTGGTGCCGGTTTTCACCGACCACATCCTCAACAAGCCGATGTATCCGATCCCGGCCTGGAACGCGCGGTAGTCAGACCGCGGGACTCAACCCCGATCCGCCATTGAGTACACACGACGCGCGGGTCGGGGACTGAGGCGACCGGATGTTCATCGCACAGATCATCGCCAACGGCATCCTGCTCGGCGGCCTGTACGGGCTGATGGCGCTCGGCATGGCGCTGGTCTGGGGCGTGCTCAACATCGTCAATCTGGCGCATGGTTCGTTCATCATGCTGGGCGGCTATGCCGCCTATTTCCTCTTCACGCTGGGCGGCGTCGATCCGTTCCTCGCCCTGCCAATCACGATGCTGGGCATGTTCGGCTTCGGCTACGTCCTGCAACGCTGGGTGATCAACCTGATCGTCAGATCGGCGCTGCTCAACACCTTGCTGATCACCTTCGGCCTGAACGTCGTCCTGACCTTCCTGGCACAACTGGCCTTCACCGCCGATTTTCGCACGATCAATCCCGGTTATGCGGGCGGCAGCATTGCGGTGGCCGGCCTGACCTTGCCCCTTGCGCGCCTGGCCGCCTTCGCGATCGCCTTCATCCTGGCCGGCGCCGTGTGGTGGATTCTCTATGGGACGCGCCTCGGCCGCTCGATCCGCGCCACGGCCCAGAACCTAGTAGCTGCGCGGCTCTACGGCGTCGATCCGCGGCAGCTCTATGCCGTGACCTTCGGCATCGGCGCGGCGCTGGCCGGTGCGGCCGGCGGTCTCTATGGCGTCATCTCGCAGATCACGCCCTATATCGGGGTCAGCCTGACGGCGAAGTCCTTCGTGATCGCCATCATCGGCGGGCTCGACAATCCGGTCAAAGTAATGCTCGGCGGCTGTTTCATCGGCATCGCCGAGGCGCTGTGCGCGCTCTATATCAGCCCGACCATGGTCGACATCATCAGTTTCGGCCTGTTGGTGCTGATCCTCATCGCCCGTCCGGCCAGCGCCTTCCGCA
>CAZNZI010000412.1:0-4118 GCA_964577475.1 uncultured Rhodospirillaceae bacterium | reverse complement strand
CGATCGGATACAGAACAGGCCTGCCGGACCGCACCCGGCATGCCGTCAGATGATATCACGGTCAGCGGGGGCCCGAACGGGCCGGGCCCCCATACCGTCTCAGCAGGACTTGGGATCAACGAGTCCGTCGCTCTTATGGATCACCTCGAACTTTCCGCCCTTGGCGACCGCGATGTACATGTTCATCTTGTTGTGCCGCTTGCCCGGCACCATTTCAGACGGTCCGCCGGGGCCGTGCTCGAGCTTGGCGGTGTCCATCGCCGCCGCCACTGCCTTGACGTCGAGCGTGTTGGTCTTGGTCACCGAATTGGCCCACATATAGAGACCGCGATAGACGCCGGTGGAGCCGCCGCTGCCGCTGAAGACCTTCGGATCGAGCAGCCTCTTGTCGTAGCCGCAGGTGGCCGGATCGTCGACGCCGAGGAAGTAGTCGAAGCAGGTGGCCAATCCCTCGAACTCCGCCGGCTGCGCGATGCCCGCCGCGGTGTGATCGAACCACGGACAGCACAGGCGCCCTCCCCTCTTCAGGAAGCCCGCTTCATGAAGCTGCTTGAGGAACGCGGCCTGCCCGCCGGTGAGAAGCGTGAAGACGACGTCCACCTTCTCCGTCATGATCTTGTTCACGGCGGCGCCGAACTCGGCCTGGTCGAGCGGGAAGAACTCCTGATACACGACCTCGCCGCCGCTGGCTTCCACGACCTTCTTCGAATATTTGTGGAAGTCGACCGGCCAGACGTAGTTGGAGCCCAGCAGGGCGAACCGCTTGCCGCCGTTCTTGATCAGCCACGGAACCAGCTCGTCGCACTGCTGCGGCGGCGTCGGACCCGTGCAGAACAGGTCGGCCGTGCACTCGTTGCCTTCGTAGAGCTGCGAATAGACGTAGAGCTTCTTGCCATTCTTGACGATGATGTCTTTGATCGCGTTGCGCATCGAACTTGCGACACCGCCGAACATGACGTCCACATTCTCGCGCTGCACGAGCTTGCGGACCACCGACACGCCGGTCGCTTCGTTGGTCGCCGTGTCTTCGATCTGCAACTCGAGCGGCCGGCCGAGCAGGCCGCCATTCGCGTTGATGTCTTCCACGACGATTTTCGCCGCCGCGACATGCGTCGGCCCGACGAAACTCAGGAAGCCGGTGAGATCGGTTGCCAACCCCACCCTGATCGGACCGGCGGCCGCATTGGCCCAGCGTGGACGAAGCACGTAGCTGCCGGCGCCAACAGCCGCCAGCCCCGTCAACCAACTGCTGGCTTGCAGAAAGCGACGACGGCTGAGCGAAAGCGGACTTGTACCTTTGTCATGCATATCATTCATAACTACCCCCTTCCCTTGGACAGAATTCCTCCAGGTCTTACTTTCATAATGAGCAGCGCGATGACGAACACGAGGACGTCGGCAGCAACCGGGGTCACGAACCACGGCAACGCTGCACTGCCGACACCAATGACGGCGGCCCCGGCGGCGGGCCCCGCAAAACTGCCGAAACCGCCGAGCATGATGGCGAGAAAGCCCTGGATCAGAAACCGGACGCCCAATTCCGCGTTCAGTCCGAAAACCGGAACGATCAGGGCACCGGCCAGACCACCCAGACCCGCGCCGAACGCGAATGTTCCCGCGTAGATGCGGCGCACGACGATGCCGGAGGCGCGCGCGAGCGACGGATTTTCCAAGGCGACGCGCACTTGCAGGCCAAGCTTGGTGCGCATCAGAAGCCAATACGACCCGGCCACCACCAGGATCGTGATCAGCACGATCACGCAGCGCCATTTGGAGAAGCCCCAAACGCCGATCAGGAACGATCCGGCCAGCGGCTCGGGCGCGTGCAGTTGAAGGCCGCCGATCAGGCTCCGCACCACTTCGCGGATCACGAGGCCGATCGCGAAGGTGCCCAGCATGCCCACCATGGGCGCGCCGTAGAATCGGCGGATCACCAGCCGCTCCAGCACAACGCCGAAAGCGCCCACCGCGAAGGGCGCCACGATCATGCCGACCCAGGTCGGGATGCCGAATGTGTTGAGGAGATAGACGATGTAGGCGCCCAGCAGGATGAATTCGCCCTGCGCGAAATTGAAGACACCCATCATGCTGGCAATCACGGCCAGTCCGATCACGACCAGGACGATGATCGCGCCGAACGTGAGAATGTCGAAGGCCGCATTGATCGCGCCGACCACCGTTTCCCCTTTCCGCCTCCCGCCGGAAACATCCGGCCCCGCGGGAAGCGCCCTTCCGATTTCCGGGTCGTCAAACGCCCGATTTGCGGAAATGCCCTAATGGCATATTAATAGGTCTTTTAGCCGCTTACCATCCCGATCATGTGAATCGGCCCTTGCCGCTCCGCGCTCTCTTTCGTTCACGTACCGAGGCTACGCGCCTCGCGGTCCTTGGCTTCGCGCCATTCCTGCGCACGCGCGAAACGCTCTCGCAGATAGGTCACCTGCTCGACCAAAGCCGCTCCGGCCGCGTCGGCATCGCCGCGTTCGAGCGCGGCATAGATGTTCTGGTGATGGCGGACGATCTCCTGGCGCTCGCGGAAGCGGAACACGACCAGGTTGGAAACCGGCTGCAAGGCCTCGACCAGCGCCGTCATCAGAAAGCCGAACAGCGGATTGCCGGCCGCATCGACGATGGCCCGATGAAAGCGGACATCGGTCGCGCAGAATTCGACATCGGTCAATTTGTCGCTGCGCTGGATCTCGATCTCGCGCTGCATGGTGTCGATATGGTGTTGCGTCCGGTGTTCGGCGGCCAGGCGGACGCAAATCAGCTCCAGCTGGTGGCGTGCTTCCATGATTTCCGCCATGCCGAAGGCGCCGACGCTGACCAGCATCGTCGTCAACGCCGCAAGCCCCTCTTTGGCTTCCTCGATGCTCGGGCAGTTGACGAAGGTTCCGCCGAGCGGCCCACGCCGCGATCGCACCAGATTCTGGGCCGCGAGACGCTTCAACGCTTCGCGGATGGTCGGGCGCGAAACGCCGAACCGCAGCGCAAGCTCTTCTTCCGTCGGCAACCGTTCGTCGACAGCCAGCTTCCCTTCGAGAATCGAAGAGCGAATCAGTTTGGCGATCTGACCGGCCAGGGTTTCGGTGGTGATCGACCCGTACGCGATGGTCATCGGCACTCCATTTCCCGCCGCGGCCCCATCCCGACCCCAGCGCAATTCCTCCGTATGTTCATGCTAAAATTACTATTAGTCAATTTGTTTGACAAATAGCAGTTATTAAGGGAAATCATTACGCGCCTCTCTCACCGAATGGCGGCGGGTCTATGACCAAAGCAATCATTGTGAAGTCGAAGGATTCGGCGAATAGCCCTGTGCTGACTACGCTGACTCCGGCCGATTATCCCGATCTTCCCGTCTCGGTCCGGATCAGCCACTCCTCCATGAACTACAAGGATGCTCTGGCGCTGACCGGAAAGGCGCCGGTCGTGCGCAGCTTCCCGATGGTCCCGGGAATCGACTTGGCCGGAACCGTCGTGGAGGACAAGTCCGGCACCTTCCAGGCGGGCGACGAGGTTCTGGCCACCGGTCACGCCCTCGGCGAGATGCATTGGGGTGGCTACTCCGAATTCGGCCGCTTCAAGCCGGAGTGGCTCCTGCCGCGGCCGAAATCACTCACCGCCGCGGAAACGATGGCGATCGGAACCGCGGGACTCACCGCGGCCCTGTGCGTACTGGCGCTCGAAAGCCGCGATGTCGCACCGGCGCAAGGACCCGTCCTGGTGACAGGTGCGGCCGGCGGCGTCGGCACCATCGCCGTCGCGCTGCTGGCGCATGCCGGGTTCACCGTGATCGCGGCGACGGGCCGCACCGGCGAAACGGATTTCCTGCGCGGCTTGGGCGCCGCCGAGATCATCGACCGCCGGCAGTTGGCCGATGAGAAGAAACCGCTGGGCAAGGAACGCTGGATCGGCGCGGTAGACGTGGCTGGCGGCGCCACCTTGGCCGGCGTCCTTGCCGGAACGAAATACGGCGGAACTGTCGCCGCCTGCGGCCTGGCCGACGCGATGACGCTCGCCACCACCGTGGCGCCGTTCATCCTGCGCGGCGTGGGCCTGCTCGGCGTTGATTCGGTGATGGCGCCACGACCGCTGCGCGAACGCGCCTGGGCACG
>CAZNZI010000411.1:0-2300 GCA_964577475.1 uncultured Rhodospirillaceae bacterium | reverse complement strand
GCCGCGTTCGGCACCTTCCGGCCATAGCCGATCATGTCGCGAGGATAGGCAGGAACCTGGTTCGCCAACGGAAATCTCCCCTTAAAGAGCGCAGCTTCTGCAAGGCGCGCGCCACGCGACTTCACCATTTTTAGCCGGGGGCAACAAGGTCGTCTTGGGTCAGCCGAGGCGCGTCAGGGCGGTGATCTGGGGTGTCGAGAATGCCCATCGGCCGTCGATACGCGGTCCCTGGATTGTCAAGATGTAGACCGCACGGAGGGCAGGGCGGGTTCCCTTGGGCGTACGCGGTCTATGCGTCAACGTCACCACATGCTTGGGAACGACGGCCGCATAAGATGCTGCGAGTTCAACTGCGAGTTCGGGCGTCGGCCCTCGGCCATTAAGTGCGCGTCCAAAGGCGGCCAGTACAAGCTGCACATCCTCAGGCACGTCCTCGGGGAGAAGGTCGCGTTTCTGCATATCGCTTCGCCGTTGTGAACGTCGGTCTGATTTTGAATGCTTCCCTATTAGGCTTGCCAGCCTATTTTCGAGGCATACACTGGCGGGCAGTCCGACCTCCCTCACAACCGATGGCTTCCATGTCCGTCAAACCCGCCGCCGCGATCGGCGCCCATATCGTCGGCCGCTGCACCGAACTTGCCGCACTGACCGAAGAACCGGGCGTGATGACGCGCACCTTCCTGACGCCGATGCACAAGGCCACCAACGAAAAGGTGGCCGGATGGATGCGCGAGGCGGGGATGACTGTGACCCATGACGCGATCGGCAATGTGGTCGGTCGCTATGCGGGCGCGAAACCCGATGCGCCGGTGGTGATGATCGGCAGCCATCTCGACACGGTGCGCAACGGCGGCCGCTATGACGGGATCATGGGCGTGATCACCGGGATCGAAGCGGTCTCGGCGCTGAACGCTGCGGGGCGGCGTCTGCCCTTCGCCATCGATGTGGTCGGCTTCGGCGACGAGGAGGGCGTGCGCTTCGACGCCACCCTGATCGGCAGCCGCGCCATCGCCGGCACGCTTCCCTCGACGATCCTGCAATCGAAGGACGCCAATGGCGTTCCGATGAGCCAGGCGCTCACCGATTTCGGGCTCGATCCGAAAAAGGTCAACGATGTGGTGCGCCATCGCGGCGACCTGCTGGCCTATCTCGAAGTGCATATCGAGCAGGGGCCGGTACTCGAGCGAATGAACCTGCCGCTGGGCGTGGTCACCGCGATCTGCGGCGCGACGCGACGGCGCTTCCGCGTGGTGGGCCTGGCCGGCCATGCGGGCACCGTGCCGATGGACGGGCGGCAGGACGCGCTAGTTGGTGCCTCGGAGGTCGTGCTGGCCGCGGAAGCCGTCGCGCGCGAATTCGGTGTGGTCGCCACCGTGGGGCGCATCGCCGCCGAGCCGGGCGCCATCAATGTCGTGCCAGGCGCGGCCACCTTCACGCTGGACCTGCGCGCCGAGGCCGATATCCGGCGCAACGAGGCGCTGGCCGAACTCGACCGCCGCGTCGCCGCCATCGCCAAACGGCGCAATTTGCAGATCACGTCGGAGACCTTCCACGACGCCCCCGCCGCCCCCTGCGCCCCGCACCTCCAAGACCTGTTCGGCAGCGCCATCGAATCGCTAGGCCTGAAGTCAGTCAAGATTCCCAGCGGCGCCGGCCATGACGGCATGGCCATCGTCGCCATCGCCCCCATCGGCATGCTGTTCGTCCGCTGCGAGAAAGGTATCTCCCACAACCCCGCCGAGGCCGTCATAACCGAGGATGTCGGGCTGGGGTCGCTGGCGTTGAGCGCCGCGCTGGACAAGTTGGCGACGACCGTCACTTAGTCACGTCATTGCGAGGAGGCTAAAGGCCGACGCGGCGATCCAGGATTTCCGCAATGCCCTGGATTGCTTCGCTGCACTCGCAAAAGGGGGCGGCCTGTGCAGGCCGTTAGCGGCTCCTATATAAAGAATCCACACACAAGAGTTGACGATTGGGCCGGGAACCCTCAGCCTAGGCCAAGGGGTTGACTCAAAAAAATAAAAGCTTCCGGCTAAACTTGACCGGTTGGACAAGCTTGTAGGGAAATGGCCTGTGGAGGCTCGCTATCGTGCGCCATGAGATTCGCCTGATCGTGAACGGCCAGCCGGAGACGGTGTCGGGCGGCGTCGCGCCGCATACGACCGTTCTCAACTGGCTGCGCGCGCGCGGGATGACGGCGACCAAGGAAGGCTGCGCCGAGGGCGACTGCGGCGCCTGCACGGTGATGCTCGGCGAGCCGAAAGCCGGTGGCGGCTTCGACTGGCGCGCGAGCTGCTCCT
>CAZNZI010000410.1:0-1624 GCA_964577475.1 uncultured Rhodospirillaceae bacterium | reverse complement strand
TCTCGCATTCGGGCCTGATGGCCTGCTCTATATGACGGATTCCGGCATTCGCGAGGACGAGCTTATCCAGGGGGGCGCCATTCGTCCGGATTACAAGACGATGCCTTTTGACGGCCGTGTCTACGAGATCGATCCGTCGCGCGGCCTTGTGCGCAGGAAGATCGACTCGGGAATCAGATTCACCAACGGTATTGCCTTTGCGGCCGATGGACGGCTCTACGTCAATGAGACGATTACCGGCGCAGTATTCCGCTACACCTTGCAGGGCGACCGTCCCGCGCGTGAGACCTTCGGCAACGTGACGCGGACCGATCTTCCGCCTGCCTTCCGCGGACCCGATGGCATGAAGTTCGGGGCGGATGGCCGGTTGTATTGCACCGTCTACGGCCAGGGCGACGTAACCGTGCTCGACGAGAACGGACAGGTCGCGGAGCGGATCGCGACGAAGGGATCGAAGCCGACCAATCTCGCTTTTGCCCTCGATGCGCCCCGCATGGCTGTCAGCGAGGTCGAGGGCGCCGCGATCGAAATGATCCCCACGCGCTGCCTGGGCCTGCCGCTGCATTACCCCAAATTCCCACTCCGCTGACGCTTTCCGCTCATCTTGACACCCGCATGAGCCCAGTCCATAGTCCTGTTAACCTAGCAGATAGGTAGATCGGTAGGATTGTAGATAGCCCAGACCGAATCCTGAACGAGACAATGAAAAGCCGGTAGAAAGGGGGAGAACAATGATGATCAAGGTGAAGGGTAAAGCGGGTGCTGGAACGCGGCG
Source organism: uncultured Rhodospirillaceae bacterium (assembly GCA_964577475.1). Lineage (GTDB taxonomy): Bacteria > Pseudomonadota > Alphaproteobacteria > Rhodospirillales > Magnetospirillaceae > JASHSH01. Next base: position 849 of record CAZNZI010000410.1, on the reverse strand, counting down.
GGTCCGCCGTTGGGCATTCAGCGCTTCCGTCGTCGCGGCTCTCAGTGTGCCCGCGCTAGCGCATGCCGCGGACTCCGCCGTCGCCGAGGCGGAAAAGGCCGTGACCACGGCGACCGGTCCGCAAACGCAGTGGACGGGCCCGACTTCGGGGCCCAAGGCGACCGCGGGCAAGCATCTGGTCTACATCTCGTGCGGCGCCTTCAACCAGATTTGCGTTGCCGTCGGTAAATCGGTGGCCGACGCCTCGCAGAAGATCGGCTGGAAATTGACCAGCATCGACGGCAAGGGCAATGCGAGCGGATGGCTCTCGGCTTGGAACCAGGCGCTGGCGCTGAAGCCGGACGGCATCATCGCCTTCACCAGTGCCGACGCGGTGCAAGCGCCGATCCAGGAAGCGAAGAAGATGGGAATTCCGGTCGTGGGCGTTCTGTCGTCCGCGAAGCCGGGGCCGGACCCGAGCGAAGGCTTGTTCACCAACGTCTCGCAGGATCCCGCCACGATCGGTAAAGCCGAAGCGCAATATGCCATCGCCAAGTCGGGCGGCAAGGCGCGCGCGGTCATCGTGTACGACGCGCTCTACGCCATTGCCCGTTACAAGGCCGAGGCGATGAAGGCCGAAATTTCGAAATGCTCCGGGTGCAAAGTGCTGGAATACGTCAACACGCCGGCCGCGCAGATCGAGCAGAACGCCGGCCAGCTCATCTCGAGCTGGGTGACCAAATACGGCTCCGAACCGATCTGGATCCTGACCGTCGGCGACGTGTTTGCCGATTTCATGGTCAATCCGCTGCGCTCGGGCGGTGTCGACAAGGCCAAGGTGAAGATCGTCGGTGCAGACGGGTTCCCCTC
>CAZNZI010000409.1:0-8452 GCA_964577475.1 uncultured Rhodospirillaceae bacterium | reverse complement strand
CTTGCCCTGGATGGCGACGTCGAGCGAGTTGTCTGTGTTGAGCAGGCTGCCCTGCGAGGTCAGGCGGTAGACGGCGTTGGTCTTCACACCCAGGCCGATCTGCACGCCCGAGGGGACGATCGTGTTGTTGTCCGACGAGTTGGTGCCCACCCGCTTCAGGTTTTCATAGAGCAGGTCCACGAACTCCGGACGGCGCCGCGTATAGGCCGTGGTGTTCATGTTGGCGATGTTGTTCGAGATAACCTCCACATTGGTCTGCTGAGCCTGCATACCCGTGGCGGCGATGTTCATGGCCATCATGGCGAATGTTCCTTCCTTACCTTAAGCCTGCGCCTGAACACCCGAGAGCGTGTCGATCGCCTTCATCTGGCGGTCGTGCTCGCCTTGGATCATGTTCATGACGCCTTCGTAGCTGCGCATGATGTTCAGCATGTTGGTCATCTCGACCACCGGCTGAACGTTGGATTCTTCGAGCATCCCCTGCACCAGGTTGGGACGCTGCACCGTGATCGGCGACTGGCTGGTCTGGTAGGTGCCGTCGCCCATCGGCTGGAGCTGCTGTTCGTTGGCGAAATTGGAGACCTGCATCTTGCCGATCTGCCCGTTCTCGGTGGAGATCGTGCCGTCGCCGGCGACCGAGATCGACTTCTCGCCGGGGGCCATGACGATCGGTTGACCATTCTGCTGCAACACGGGGTACCCGGCCGTGGTCACCACCATGCCGGTGGCGTCGAGGCGGAAATGACCGGCGCGGGTGTAGCGCTGGCCGCCGGGCGTATCGACCGTGTAGTAGCCGGGCCCGTGAATGGCAATGTCGAGCGAGTCGCCGGTCTGGGTCAGCGGGCCTTCGCGCGTGTCATGCAGGACGCCGACATCTTGAGCGAAGGAGAGCTTGCGGTCGAAGGGCGACTGATCGGTCTTGGACTTGGCCAAGTAGCTCGTGAACATCATCTGCTCGGACTTGAAGCCCGGCGTATTGGCGTTGGCCATGTTATTGGCCACGACACCCATCTGCCGCCACAAGGCCGCTTCGCGGGACAGCGCGATATAGGATGTATTGTCCATGGTGCTCGATCCAAACCCAAATCTGGTAGTCCGGCCCTTCATAAGCATGGACCGTGCCAAGTCGGCATCGAGTGCGATATCTAATATAAGTCAATGAGTTATAAGATCGGCAGGTGCAGTGTGCTCGCCGCCTCAACTGCCGGTCAGGCGGTTCCGTGCCGGGCAGTTCTTGCCCCGTTAACCATTGCGGCGGCAGGATCAGCCTCGTGGCGCAAGCGCCTGGAATCCGGGGCAAAAAAAGCCGGCGGTTCTACTTTTTGTGTCAATGTGTTGTTAAGGATCGCAGCCTAAAGTCAGGCTGACCTGATCGGCGTGCCGGATGCCCGGCCCGGTGGGACGGAGACCATGGCCGAAGACCTCGAAGAAGACCTCGGTGGAACAGAGTCGATGGACGACGGCGGTGCGCCGCCTCGCAAGGGTCGTCGTCGCCTTCTGATGTTCATCGCCATCCCGATCGTTCTGATCGTGGTCATCGCGGCCGGTGCTTATTTCAGCGGCTTGCTCGACAGCCTGCTCGGTGGCAAGCCCAAAGGTGACGCCGCCAGCGCTCCCGCGGCCGAGGCGCCGCCGCCGGAAAAAGGCGGCAAGCCCGGACAGCCGGGCGGTACCGTCTTCTACGATATGCCGGAAATTCTGGTGAACCTGTCCACGCAGGGTCAGGTGCGCAAACAGAACTTCCTCAAGATCCGTGTCAGCTTCGAACTCGGCAGTCCGCTCGACGTGCCGAAGGTCGAGGCGGTGATGCCACGCATCATCGACAATTTTCAGGTATACTTGCGCGAATTGCGGGTCGACGACCTCCAGGGTTCGGCCGGCATGCTGCGGTTGCGCGAAGAGCTTCTGGCGCGCGTGAACGCGGCGATCAAACCCGCCAAGGTGAACGACGTGCTGTTCAAGGAAATCCTGGTGCAGTGATAGGAATGCGCCGCGATGGCCGATGAAAACGCAGAGGGTGGAGTAACCGACGCCGCCGCCGCCGAATGGGAGGCGATGCTCGGCCAGACCGACGCTGCTCAAGGCATCGTTGCTGGAGGCGGTGGTGCCGCCGCCGGCGCCGCGCAGGCGACGCGCGTCCTCAACCAGGACGAAATCGACTCTCTGCTCGGCTTCGACGACTCGCGTGACAGCGACAGCGAACGCGCGGGCATCCAGGCCATCCTCAATTCGGCGCTGGTCTCCTACGAACGACTTCCGATGCTGGAAGTCGTGTTCGACCGTCTGGTGCGCATGCTGTCGACCAGCATGCGTAACTTCACGTCGGACAACGTCGAAGTCTCGCTCGACAACATCCTGTCGCTTCGCTTCGGCGACTATTTGAATTCGATCCCGCTGCCGGCGATGCTCGCCGTGTTCAAGGCGGAGGAGTGGGACAATTTCGGCCTGCTGACCATCGACTCGTCCCTGATCTATTCGATCGTCGACGTGCTGCTGGGCGGCCGCCGCGGTACGGCCGCGATGCGTATCGAAGGCCGTCCCTACACCACGATCGAGCGTAATCTCGTCGAGCGCATGGTGCATGTCGTGCTGGCCGACCTGTCTTCGGCCTTCGATCCCTTGTCGCCCGTCACTTTCCGTTTCGACCGCCTGGAAACCAATCCGCGCTTCGCCACGATCTCGCGGCCGTCGAATGCCGCCATCGTCGCCAAGCTGCGCATCGACATGGAAGACCGCGGCGGCCGTCTCGAACTGATGCTGCCTTACGCGACCCTCGAACCGGTCCGCGAACTGCTGCTCCAGATGTTCATGGGCGAGAAGTTCGGCCGTGACTCGATCTGGGAAACGCACTTGGCCGACGAGTTGTGGATGACCGACGTCGACCTTGAAGCGGTGCTGGACGAGCAGCAGATGTCGCTGCGCGATATCCTGAACCTCAAGGTCGGTTCGCGCATCATGCTGAACGCCATGCCCGATTCGCCGGTACAGCTGCGCGCCGCGCGGCAATTGCCCATGTTCACCGGAACGATGGGCCGTAAGGGCAATCACATCGCCGTCCGCGTCGACGAGAAGATTCGCAAGGACAAGATGTAACCATGGACTACAAGCTCGTCCTTGACGTGATGGTGGCCGTCCTCCTGGCGGTGACCATCGTCTACGCCTGGGTTCTCAATCAGCGTCTCAGCCAGCTCCGCCGCAACCGCGACGACCTGGCCAAGGTGGTGTCGTCCTTTAACGAAGCCACCGCCCGCGCCGAAGCCGGCATTCCCAAGCTACGCAAGGCGGCCGAGGAAACCGGGATCGCGCTGCAGGAGCGCGTCGAGAAGGCGCAGTCGCTGCGCGACGATCTCGCATTCATGATCGAGCGCGCCGATGCGATGGCCGATCGCTTGGAACAGGCCGTGCGCGTGGCCCGTGAGGAAATCCGCACGCCGGCCGCGCCCGCCGCCGCGCAACCGACCCCGGGTCCGGTGATCCGTCCGACTGCGCCCCGCATGGCGCCGGCCGCCCAAGCGCCGTCGCCCGCTACCGCCGCTCCGGCACTCGAACCCGAGATCGAGGACGAACGGTCCGAAGCCGAGCGTGAATTGCTGCGCGCCTTGCAGTCGGTCCGTTGAGGATCGCGTAAGTGCCTCGCAACAATCCGCTCCGTGCCCACCTGCGGCCCCCGGCGCCGCCGAAGAAGCGCCGCGGCTCGCGGGTTCCGCAATTGCGTCTGCTGCCCGTCATGATCGTCGTCGCCGCGGCGATGCTGATGGTGCGCGTCAACGATATCTGGACAGTGATCGATCCGTCCGGCCTGCCGCATCTCTCGCTCAACCAATCCGAGGCGCAGCAGCCCCCGCCGCCCGGCGGTAAAAAGAAAAAGGGCGATCCGCAGCCGGCTCAGCCCGTCGCGCCCGAGTCGAAGCCCACTGCCAAGGCAGGCGAGGGCGGCGAAAAGGGCGAGAAGGTCAGCGGCACCTCGGGTACGACCGAGGCGCCGGCCGCCGTTCCCGGCGGCCAGTCGACCGAAGGCGAACCGCCGATCTTCACCCAGAACGAAGTCGACGTGCTCGAGAAGCTGTCGGCGCGCCGTCAGGCGCTCGATGCGCGCGAGCATGACATCGGGATGCACGAGAATCTGCTGAAGGCCGCGGAAGACCGCATCGACAAGAAGATCGCCGAGATGAAGGCGCTGCAGTCCGACGTCAAGGTCATGCTGCAGAAGGTCGATGCCGAAGACGACGCCAAGATGCAAAGCTTGGTGAAAGTCTACGAGACGATGAAGCCGAAGGATGCCGCGCGCATCTTCGAACAGCTCGATATGCCCGTACTGCTCGGCGTCGTCAGCAAAATGAAGGAACCGAAGATCGCGGCCGTGATGGAAGTCATGGACGCGGCCAAGGCCAAGGCTCTGACCGACGCCCTGGTGGCCCGCCGGGCGACCAAGATCGAAGGCCAGGCCGCGGCCCAAGGTGCGGCACCGGCCCCCGCCGGCGACCAGACTGCGGCTGCCGTTCCGGCGGCCGACCAGGCTGCGGCCCCTGCTGCTGCGCCTGCGAACAAGCCGGCCGCCGCGGCGCCCGCCGCCACGCCCGCCAAGGCCAACGGCGGTTAAGCCGCCGCGCCGTCAGCCCTCGGCTGGTTCCGTTTATTTCCGATCGCGCGAGCGGTCATAAGGGGCGTTGTCGCCCTCCATGACCTTGTCGTCGACGCCACGCCGCGCCGAATAGAACGACAGTCCCATCAGGACGACCGATAGTAGGACCGTCACCCCGACCGCCAGAATCAAGGCCACGATACCGTCATGGCTGAGGTCGGCCAGCTCGTCGATGCCGCCCATCGCCCAGATCATGCCCAGCAGCAGAGCCACGCAGCCGATCGCCAGGGCCCCGTAGGCCAGTACCCATTTCCGCATCGCATACGCCTTTCTCTCTGCTGCATATATGGGCATCGGCGCCCTTTCGGCAATGATTGACCTTGTCCCGTCACTCGTTGAACATGAAGGGAAACAGGCGCTGCAAAGGCGCCAGGGTTAGGGGAGGGTACGATGTTTGGCCAGATGATGACCTGGTCGCTGACGATTCCGAAGATTCTGGAATATGCGGCGGCCTACCATGGCGACACGGAAATCGTCACCCGCACCGTCGAGGGACCGATCCACCGTTACGGCTATACGGATGCCGCCAAGCGGACCCGCAAGCTGGCCAATGCGCTCCTGAAGCTCGGCGTCGGCGAAGGGGACATTCTGGGCACGGTGGCGTGGAATACCTATCGCCATTTCGAAATCTATTTCGGGGTGTCGGGCATCGGTGCCGTGTGCCACACGATCAACCCACGGCTGTTTCCCGAACAGATCGCCTATATCGTCAATCACGCCGAAGACAAATATCTGTTCGTCGATCTAACCTTCGTGCCGTTGCTCGAGAAGCTGGTGCCGCACCTGAAGGGTGTGAAGGGCTATGTGATCATGACCGATCGCGCCCATATGCCCGCCTCGACCACGTTGCCGAATGCGCTATGCTACGAAGAGCTGATCGCGAACGAGCCCGATACGATCGCCTGGCCCGATCTCGACGAAGAGACGGCCTCCAGCCTTTGCTACACCTCGGCCACCACCGGCAACCCGCGCGGCGTGCTCTACAGCCACCGGTCGACCGTGCTGCATTCCTTCGGCGCCTGTCTCAGCCTCGAAAGTGGTTCGCCGCTGACGGTGGTGCTTCCCGTGGTGCCGATGTTCCATGTCAACGCCTGGGGCGTGCCCTACTGGGCGCCGATGGCCGGCGCGAAGATCGTTTTCCCCGGCCCGGGCATGGATGGTGCCAGTCTTCAGTCCCTGATGAGCGACGAGAAGGTGACCTTGGCGCTCGGCGTGCCGACCGTCTGGCTCAACCTGCTCAACTACATGGACGCCAACAGCAAGACCCTGCCCACGGTGAAGAATGTCGTCATCGGCGGTTCCGCCTGTCCGCAATCGATGATCGAATCCTTCGAGAATCGCGGGATCCATGTGATCCACGCCTGGGGCATGACCGAGATGAGCCCGCTCGGCACCGTCAACTCGCCGAAGACCCGGCATCTCGGCTTCAACCACGAGCAGAAGATGCGGTTCGCCCTCAAGCAGGGCCGGCCGATCTTCGGCGTCGACATCAAGATCGTCGGCGCCGACGGCAAGGCGCTGCCCTGGGACGGCGAAGCCTTCGGCGCGCTGAAGGTGCGCGGGCCATGGGTGTGCGACAGCTATTTCAAGCAGGAAACGCTCGGCACGCATGATGCCGAAGGCTGGTTCGACACCGGCGATGTCGCAACCATCGATTCCGATGGCTATATCGAACTGGTCGATCGCACCAAGGATGTGATCAAGTCGGGCGGCGAATGGATCAGCTCGATCCAGCTCGAGAACATCGCCATGGCCCATTCGGCCGTACGCGAAGCCGCCGCCATCGCCCGTAAGGACGAGAAGTGGAGCGAGCGCCCGCGTCTGATCCTCGTCTTGAAGGAAGGCGCGAAGGTGACCACCGACGAGATCCGCAGCTTCTTCGAAGGCAAGGTGGCGAAATGGGCGGTGCCCGACGATGTGGTGATCGTCGATCAGCTTCCCCACACCGCCACGGGCAAGATCCTCAAGCGCGAGTTGCGCGAGAAGTACGGCGCGGAGAAGGTGGGATAGGGCAGACGGGCTACGCGCCCGCCGCGGTCTCGCCGAGATAGGCGCGCTGCACGGCGGGATCGTTCCGCAGATCGGCAATCGGCCCCTCGCGTACGATACGGCCTGTTTCCATCACATAGCCGCGGTCCGCGACCGTGAAGGCCGCGAAGACGTCCTGCTCCACCAGAAGCACCGCCACGCCCTGCTTGCGGATTTCGGCCAGGATGTCGAGCAGGCCATCGACGAAGGTCGCCGCCAATCCCAGGCTCATCTCATCGACCAGCAGCAGACGCGGGGCCGCCATCAGGGCGCGGGCCATGGCGCACATTTGCTGCTCGCCGCCCGACATGTTCCCCGCCAGTTGGCGCCTGCGCTCCTTGAGGACGGGGAACAGCGCGAAGACGCGCTCGAAGCTGCCGGCGATGTCGGCCGGATTCTTCTGCCGCCGCGCGCCCATCAGTAGGTTCTCTTCGACGCTCATCCGTCCGAACAACTGCCGGCCTTCCGGCACATGGACCAGCGCGCGGGCGAAGATCTGTTCCGGCGTCAGCGGCAGCAGGTCTTCATCCTCGAGGCGCAGCGTCCCGGTGGCGGCGATCACCCGGGAGACGGCGCGCAGCAATGTCGTCTTGCCCGCCCCGTTGCTGCCGACCAGGGTCACGATCTCGCCGTGGCGGACTTCGAGATCGACATCGAACAGCACCGAGGCCGCGCCATAGCCGGCCGACAGTTTGGCGATCCGCAGCAGCACGTCGCTCATGCCCGCCTCTTGCCCAGATAGGCTTCCACCACGCGCGGATCGTTGAAGACCGCTTCGACACCGCCCTCGGCGATCTTCTCGCCGTGATGCAGGACCAGAACCCGGTCGGACAGTTTGCGGATGGCCTGGACGACGTGCTCGATGATCAAAATGCCGATGCCGCGTCCCCGGATCTTGCGGATCACCTCGATCACTTCTTCGACCTCGACCGCATTCAACCCCGCCATCACCTCATCGAGCAGAAGCAGCGACGGACGCATGGCCAGCGCCTTGGCGAGTTCGAGCCGCTTGCGGTCCGGCCCGCCCAGCGCATCGGCCTGTTGGTCGACACGGTGTCCAAGCCCGGTGAATTCCACCATCTCGCGCGCCGCGTCCCGGGCGCGGGCGCGCGAGGTCAAACCTTGGCCGCTGCCGAACAAGGCGCCGACGGTCACATTCTCGATCACCGACAGGTGCGGGAACGGCTTCATCACCTGGAAGGTGCGGGCGATGCCGAGATGGGCGCGGCGGAACGGCGGCAGGCCATTGATCGGCTTGCCGTCGAACCACACTTCGCCTTCGTTCGGGTCGAGAATGCCGGCAATCATATTGACCAGCGTCGTCTTGCCGGCGCCGTTGGGGCCGATCAACCCCAGCACCTCGTTGCGGCCCAGCGTGAAGCTGACCTGATTGACGGACACCAGGCCCTGGAAGCGCTTCGTCAGGCCGCGGGCTTCGAGGAGAGGGCTCGTCCCGGTCATAGCCGGTTGGTCCGCACGTTGCGCAGCAGATATCCCCAGCCCTGGCGGCGGATGCCGCGGATGACGTCGAGCAGTCCGCGCGGCATCAGGATCACGGCCAGCACGATGACCAGGCCGAACAGCAGCGCGGCCGCGGTTGAGATCTGATTGGCGAGCAGATAGTAGACCGTCGACAGAATGAAGGAGCCGATCACCGGCCCGAAGACGGTGCCGGGACCGCCGAACACGGCCATGATCACCATACGCACGTTCTGCACCGGATCGAACGCACTGGCCGGATCGATGAAGGTGATCCAATAGGCCTGGATGCCGCCCGCCAGC
>CAZNZI010000408.1:0-5823 GCA_964577475.1 uncultured Rhodospirillaceae bacterium | reverse complement strand
ACTGGGGATAAGTAAAAAAAAGGTTAGCGAATCCAGGGAGGTATGGTCAGGATTTCCAGCGCCTTGGCGCGACGAAGCAATTGCGCGATGTCTGGCCCCACCTATAATGCCGCCGTCTTCACCCAGGGCGGGGCCAGAGCGCAGTATGAGCAAGCCGGACGTGGCCATCATCATGGGCAGCCAATCGGACTGGCCGACCATGCGCCACGCCGCCGATACGCTCGACGCGCTCAAGATCGCCTTCGAGACCAAGATCGTCTCGGCCCACCGGACGCCCAAGCGCCTCTACGACTTTGCCGAGAACGCCAGGAAGCGCGGCTTCAAGGTGATCATCGCCGGGGCTGGCGGTGCCGCCCATCTGCCGGGCATGACCGCCTCAATGACCACGCTTCCCGTCTTCGGCGTGCCGATCGAATCGAAGGCGCTCTCGGGCATGGATAGCCTGCTCTCGATCGTCCAGATGCCGGGCGGGATTCCGGTCGGCACGCTCGCCATCGGCAAAGCAGGCGCGATCAACGCGGCGCTGCTGGCTGCTTCGGTGCTGGCGCTCAGCGACGCCAAGCTGGCCAAGCGTCTCGATGCTCATCGCGCCAAGCAGACCAAGAGCGTGCGCGATACGCCGTCGGATGAAGGTCTCGATGGCAAGTGATAGCCGGGGCGTGATTCCGCCCGGTTCCACCATCGGCATTCTCGGCGGCGGCCAGCTCGGCCGGATGACGGCGCTCGCGGCGGCACAGCTCGGCTACCGCTGCCATATCTTCTGCCCGGACGACGACTCGCCCGCCTCGCAAGTTTCGGCCAAGACGACACGCGCCACCTATGACGATGAGGTCGCGCTGAAGGACTTCGCGAACGCCGTCGATGTGATCACCTTCGAGTTCGAGAACATCCCCGCTGTTGCCGTGCGCACGGCGGGAGCGATCAAGCCGGTGCGACCGGGGCTGAAGGCACTTGAGACCTCTCAGGACCGTGTCGCCGAGAAGCGTTTCTTCGAACGCGAGGGCATCGCCACCGCGCCCTGGCGGCCGGTGTTCGACTTCGCCGCATTGGCGCCGGCACTCACCCAGATCGGCCGGCCAGCACTGATCAAGACCGTGCGCATGGGCTATGACGGCAAGGGCCAGGCGCGCTTCAAGGACGAGAGTGCCGATCTTTCGGCCGCCTGGCGCTCGGTCGGCAGCAAGCCCTGCATCCTCGAAGGGATGGTGGATTTCGCGCGCGAGATCTCGGTGATCGTCGCGCGCGGTGTCGGCGGCGCGGTGGAGTGCTACGAACCCGTCGAGAACCGCCACAAGGACGGCATCCTCGACACCACCACCGTACCCGCGCCGATCCCTGCGGCCCTCGCGCACGAGGCCGAATCGATGGCCACGCGCGCCGCAACCGCGCTCGATCTGGTCGGGCTGCTGGCGGTGGAGATGTTCGTCACCAAGGACGGCCGCATCCTCGCCAACGAAATGGCGCCGCGCCCGCACAATTCCGGTCACTGGACCATGGACGCGAGCAACACGTCCCAGTTCGAGCAACTGGTCCGTGCCATCTGCGGCTTGCCGCTCGGTGATCCGTCACGTTTTGCTGATGCAGTGATGACCAATCTGATCGGCAACGATATCGATCAGTGGCCAGCGATCGTCGCCGAGCCCGGCGCGCATCTGCACTTGTACGGCAAAGCTGAAGCCCGCGCGGGGCGCAAGATGGGACATGTGAATCGGATGAAGGCGCGGGATTGAGATTTCAGGTTTCGTCAGCCCGATGCGGCGCGCAGGTAAACAGACTGTTCGATCTCTTCCCGTGTCCGCCCCAATTGCTTCAGCTTCCCGCGTCCCTTTATGTATGCGGCCAGAAGGGCCGCACTGAAGACAACCGTGACTATCGGATCACCAGGCAATCGGCTGGTCACGCCGAAAGCGAAGGCAATTGCAATCAATACGACCAACACTGCGTTGCCGAATGCCCGCCGTCCGCGCGTTCGCGATGCAAATTTTGACGGAAGCAAGAATTGTGCGGGCGGCCGCACCGTGTGAACGAGCGGACACCCTTGAAGCAATACCGCGACGTCCTTGAGTCGGCTTTTACGTGTCAGAGTCGTGGCCACTAGGATCGCGGCAACCAGAATTATGCCGCCCAATAAAAACGCCGGAATAAACGATACCGTGTGCGTGAGAGAATGAAACTGCTCGTGCACGTCCGGATTGCGGTAAATGTATCTCAGCGCGATAGCCATTACGGCGATCACGCCGCCAATACCAGACGCTTGCGCTTTTGAATTGCCGATTACGAGGTGCGCTTTAATCTTGGCAGCAAGCTCGGCGTCGACCACGTAACCCGGCGCTGCCTTGGTCGGCCAAAAGAAGACGTGATCTTGATCATCAACGAAGAAACCGTCCCGGGGTTGCCCACCAGGTTCGGTCGAGTACCAACGATACCCAGCCATTGCCCCCGGCCTCCGATCTTGGTGTCGGCCTTAGTTTCCCCGCATCCCCCTACCCGGCCGCAATTGATCCCGCATCGCCTTGGCGAAGCGGAGCGGGTTGGGGAATTTGTTGAACTGAGCTTCCGTCTGTTTACGGAACTTACCGAAGCGGCCAACATCGGCGAGGCGGCGATTCAGGAAGTCCCATGTTGCCGCATGACCCTCGCTGTTGTCATCGAGCCAGCAGAGCAGCGTAGAGGTGTACACCGCCACCAGGGTCGCGCGCTTGGTGTAGTAGTTGAAGTCGGTAGAGCTATCGCCGGCGGCGTACCAGATCGCATCGGCCGTTTTCCATGCCGTGCGCGCGGCCTGCGCGGCGTGGCCGGGCAGCGCGAGTGCCCCGATCGCCGAGCGCACCGCTTCGCGCTGATCGTTCCAGGCTTCGAGACGGCGGCGTACCAGCCAGGCGATCCGCGCGGTGAAGCCGAGTGCGGCCAATTCCTCGGCCTGCACCAGCGCTTCTTCCGTCAGCTTGCGGTCTGCGAGTGCCGCGAAATGGCCAGCGGCCTCGACCGGCCCGCCGGTGAACGCACGCTCGGCCATCGACTCGTCGAGACCGGCATCCTTGGCGGCGGCCGTCATCGCCTTGCGGCTCCAGCCATCGAAGGGCACATGGGGCAGCATTGCCATCACGATGGCGTCGCGCGCGGTGTCGAACTGGGAAGGGGTGTCGCTCAATCGGCCACCAATGCTTCGGCCGGCGTATCGATTTCGCGGCGAAGCTCCTCGGTATAGGCGAAGGTGGAAAGGTCGGTCATGCGCTGCGGATAAAGGATGCCGGCGAGATGGTCGAGCTCGTGTTGCACCACGCGCGCGTGGTAGCCCTCCGCCTCGCGCTCGATCAGTTCACCGTCGAGTCCATAGCCGCGATAGGCGATGTGGGTGTAGCGCGGCACCAGCCCGGTCATGCCCGGCACGGAGAGGCAGCCTTCATAGCCCTCTTCCTTCTCATCGCTGAGCGGATGCCATTCGGGGTTCACCAGCACGGTCAGCGGCATCCCCTGCCCGTCCTCGGTACGTTCACCGGGCACGCCGAAGATGGCGACCCGCAGCGGCACACGGACCTGGGGCGCGGCGATGCCGATCCCGCCGGCAGCCGCCATCGTGTCCTTCATGTCCTCGACCAGTTGCGCGATCTCGGGCGCGGTCGGGTCTTCGACCGGATGGGCCGGCGCGCGGAGAACATGGGCACCCATGCGGGCGATGTCGAGTACAGCCATAGGCACAATATGGGGGCTGGCCGCGCCCCGGTAAAGATACGGCACGGTTAAGCCTTGCTTTCCCGGTGGTTCGGGTTAGGTCTTGGGCAAGCCATGTTCGCCACCTCCCATGTTTGATCGCGTCCTCGCCCTTCTCAACGGCCCTGCCCCCGATCCGGATACCGCGCTCGACCAGACCATGGTCGCCGTCGCGGCCGTGATGGTCGAGGCGGCCCAGATGGACGAGCATTTCGATGCCATGGAACGCCAGGCGATCCAACGCATCCTGGGCCAGCGCTTCGGCCTCGCTCCAGACCAGACCGCGACCCTGCTCGCCGCCGCGGAACGGGCCAATGAGCAGACGGCCCAGCTTTTCCGCTTCACCCATGTCCTGGTCAGCCGCCTGACGCCCGAACAGCGTATCCCCATCATCGAGATGCTTTGGGAGGTCGCCTATGCCGACGGCGCCCTGGCCGCCGAGGAAGACGCCTTGATTCGGCGTATTGCGGGGCTTCTCTACGTGTCCGACCGCGACCGCGGGCTGGCCCGGCAACGGGTTTTACACCGCCTGGGCCGGCCCGGGTGAGGGCCGCTTTCAAAACCTTAATGAAAACAATGGATTATATGCACCCGCATAAATCGGGGCATTGATTCACCGCGCTTCCAATTGCGCAAAGCCTGTGGTAGAAACCCGCCTTCCCGTAACCCCCAGTTCGTCTGGAGACGTGTGGCCCGTGCAGGTTCTGGTTCGCGACAATAACGTCGATCAAGCCCTCAAGGCGCTCAAGAAGAAGATGCAGCGCGAGGGTGTCTTCCGCGAGATGAAGCTTCGCCGCAGCTATGAAAAGCCCTCTGAGCGCCGTGCGCGCGAGAAGGCCGAGGCTGTGCGCCGCGCCCGCAAGCTGGAGCGCAAGCGTCTGGAGCGTGAAGGCTTCTAAAGCCTTCCGATCTCGGACTTCCGATGGGGCCGCCTCGCGCGGCCCTTTCCATGTCTAGAACGCCCCTTCCCACGGCCGCGACAAGCGCATCGCCGACTGGATCAGCCCGACCATCGAATAGGTCTGCGGGAAGTTCCCCCACAATTCACCCGTGCTGACGTCGATGTCCTCGGACAAGAGGCCGAGCGGGTTGCGCTGGCTCAACAACCGCCCGAACATTTCCCGCGCCTCGTCCTTGCGGCCGACCGCGTTGAGCGCGTCGATGTACCAGAACGTGCAAGCCAGGAAGGCCGTCGTCGGCTTGCCGAAGTCGTCGGCATTGACGTAGCGGAACATGTAGCCGCCGCGCAGCAGCGCCTTCTCGCAAGCCTCCAGCGTGGCCTTGAACTTCGGATCCTCGGCCTTGATGAAACCCAGCGTGGGCATCAGCAACAAGCAGGCATCGAGATGGTCTTCGCCGAAGGCCGCGGTGAAGGTGCCCAGTTTCTCGTTCCAGGCGCGCTTCAAAATCTCCTTATGCATCTTGTCGGCATGGCTGCGCCAATAGGCGCGGCGGCCTTCCATGCCGATCTGCTTCGCGATATTCGCCAGCCGGTCGCAGGCCACCCAGCACATGATGCTGGAATAGGTGTGGACGCATTTCTTGGTGCGCAGCTCCCACAGGCCGGCATCGCTTTCGTTCCAGCGCTTGATTGCCTGCTCGCCCAGCCCCTCAAGCCGGCGGAACAATGCCTCGTTGCCCGGACGGAAGACGCGCTGGTCGAAGTACGATTGCGCGCAGGCGAGGATCACGCTGCCATAGCCGTCGTTCTGCACCTGCTCATAGGCGCCATTGCCGGTACGCACCACGCCCATGCCGCGATAGCCCGCGAGGCTGGGCACCGAACGCTCGACCAGGTTGGTCTCGCGCAAAATCCCGAAGACCGGCTGGAGATAGCCTTCGGGCGCGGTGGCGACGATGTTCTCGATGTATTCGAGATGCATCTCCATGGTGCGCGTCGCGCCGAGCTGGTTGAGCGCATTGACGACGAAATAGGCGTCACGCAGCCAGCAGAACCGATAATCCCAGCAGCGCTGGGTATTGGGCGCTTCGGGAATCGAAGTCGTCATGGCGGCGATGATCGCGCCGGTATCTTCGAAACTGTGCAGCTTGAGCGTGATCGCGGCACGGATCACCGCCTCCTGCCATTCGAAGGGAATCGAGAGGCCGAGG
>CAZNZI010000407.1:0-4456 GCA_964577475.1 uncultured Rhodospirillaceae bacterium | reverse complement strand
AAACCGCCGATCTATGACCGCGAAGCGCTCGGCCTCAGCGATACCGACCGCGCGAAACTGGAAGCCGAGGGCCGCAAGCCCCATTGGCGCTTCAAGCTCGATGCCGGCACCGTCACCTGGGACGACCTGGTCCGCGGCTCGGTCCATTACGAGGCCGAGCATCTCAGCGATCCGGTGCTAATGCGCGAAGACGGCGTGCCGCTCTACACGCTGACCTCGGTGGTCGACGACGCCGCCTCGCGCATGACCCATATCATCCGCGGCGAGGACCATGTCACCAACACCGTGCCGCAGATCCAGATCTTCCAGGCGCTCGGCGGCCCCGTGCCGCAGTTCGCCCATCTGCCGCTGATGGTGGATGCGGAGGGCAAGGGTCTTTCCAAGCGCCTCGGCAGTCTCAGCCTCGAGGCATTGCGCGAGAGCGGCCTCGAGCCGATGGCGATCAACTCCCTGCTCGGGCGCATGGGCGCGTCGGAGGCGATCGAGGCCGCCCACGATCTCAAGACACTGGCTGCCCATTTCGATCTCGCCGCCATGGGCCGCGCCTCGCCGCGTTTCGATCCCATCGAGCTTGACCATCTCAACGCGCGGCTGCTGCACGGGCTTTCCTTCGCCGAGGCCGCGCCGAAACTGGCGGCACTCGGCATGACCAATGCCGATGAGCCGTTCTGGCTGGCCGTGCGCGCCAACCTCAAGCATCTGGCCAATGTGAAGGACTGGTGGGCCGTCTGCCGCGCCCAGGTGACGCCCGCGATCGAGGATGCCGGCTTCACCACCCAGGCCGCCGGTCTCCTGCCGCCCGAGCCCTGGGGCCCGGAGACCTGGAAGACCTGGACCAAGGCGGTCGGCGCCGCCACCAACCGCAAGGGCCGCGAGCTGTTCCATCCGCTGCGCCTGGCGCTCACCGGCCGCGGGGATGGACCGGAGCTTGCCGCTCTGCTACCCCTGATCGGCCACGACCGCGCTGTTGCCCGGTTGAACGGACAGACGGCGTAAGCATGGTGCGATACGCCATCGCAACCCCGATCGTCACCCCCGCGCAGGCGGGGGTCCAGGGCAACACGGGAAACGGCTCTGGATTCCCGCCTTCGCGGGAATGACGAAAAGAGAATTCCCAGGGAAACCACCCGTCGTGCAGCTTCATCTCCACAACACGCTCACCCGCAAGAAAGACGTCTTCGAGCCGCTCGATCCGGCGCGGGTGGGGATGTATGTGTGCGGCCCGACCGTCTATTCGCGCGCCCATATCGGCAATGCGCGCCCGGTCGTGGTGTTCGATGTGTTGTACCGGCTGCTGAAGCGGCTCTATCCGAGCGTGCTCTATGTCCGCAACATCACCGATGTCGATGACAAGATCAATGCGCGCGCCGCCGCCAACAACGAAAGCATCGCCGAACTGACGGCGAAGACGACCAAGGCCTTCCATGACGATATCGCCGCACTGAACGCGCTGCCGCCCGATGTCGAGCCGCGCGCCACCGCGCATATCAGCCAGATGATCGCGATGATCCAGATGCTGATCGAACGCGGCCACGCCTATGCCGCGGAAGGTCATGCGCTGTTCGACACGCAATCGATGAAGGACTACGGCCGCCTCTCGGGCCGTTCGCTCGATGAGATGATCGCGGGCGCGCGCGTCGAAGTGGCGCCCTACAAGCGCAACGCCGCCGATTTCGTGTTGTGGAAACCCTCGACGCCCGAATTGCCCGGCTGGGACAGCCCGTGGGGCCGTGGCCGGCCGGGCTGGCACATCGAGTGCTCGGCCATGAGCAAGGAATATCTGGGTGTCACCTTCGACATCCATGGCGGCGGGCAGGACCTCATCTTCCCCCATCACGAGAACGAGATGGCGCAGAGCGTCTGTGCCCATGGCGGCTCGCCTTTCGCGCGCTACTGGGTGCATAACGGCCATCTCGTCACCGAGGGCGAGAAGATGTCGAAGTCGCTCGGCAATATCGTCACGGTGCACGAACTGCTCGACCAGGCACCGGGTGAGGCGGTGCGGCTGGCCATGCTCTCGACTCACTATCACCAGCCGCTCGACTGGACCGCGGACGGCCTCAAGCAGGCGCGCGGCACGCTCGACCGGCTTTATCAGGCCCTGCGCGGCACGGTCGACATCCGTCCCGAAAACCGCGACGCGGTGCCGGCCGAAGTGATGAGCGCGCTCTGTGACGATCTCAACACCCCGCTCGCCATCGCCCATCTCCACGAGCTGGCGACGCGGCTCAACAAGTCTGTCTCTTTGACGGAGAAGGCCGAAGCCAAGGGCGCGCTGCTGGCGGCCGGCGATCTGCTCGGCCTGTTGCAGCAGGATCCCGAGCAATGGTTCCGCTGGGCGCCACCGGCCACCGGCACTGTGGCCACGCTGTTCACCGATCTGAAGATCGAGGCGATGATCCAGGACCGCCTCGCTGCCCGCAAAGCGAAGAACTGGGCCGAGAGCGACCGCATCCGTGACGAGCTGAAAGCCGCGGGCATCATTCTCGAAGACGGACCGAAGGGAACGATCTGGAAGCGGGGGTAACTTTGGATATCAGTCTCGTATCTTCAGGGCCCGATAAATTGTGGCCCAGATGCTATAGATTGCTCAAAGCAATCCCTGCAAATCGCCTATTCCACGACCGCCTCAACGCCCGCCATCCAGCGGGGGCCTTCAGTATTTCGATCGTCGAACTGCCTCCGCGCTTTACGTCCGTAATCGGCCATCTGGATGAGTTATCAAAAAAGCCATTTGCCCCTGGAGCCAAACTTCAGATTGATGTGGACAATCTGCTCGATGAGCACAAGCAGCTAATCTATGCACTGAACGAGCATCTTGATGATTACGCGACAATAGCGCGGTCTTTCTTCGTCGATGAGGCATCGGCGAAAACAAACGCCAGCTACCGAAAGTTCGGCGCGAGGATGAAAGCGCTTGGGGATCCGATAAACCGGAGAGCCAATTGCATGAAACACCATCAGGGCAGGCTCGGCTTTTGCCAAGTTACGTCTGCCATGGGCATCGTCAATGCGTATTCAGCGAATAGAATTATTCGCGCCAACACGTTAGGTCCCGATAGGGATATCCATCGGGAAAGACCCTATGCCACTTCATTCAACTTTGATTTGCGGAGATATTTTGTCTTCATATACGCCGCATCTGAATTTCTCTTCTCCTTAACGGAAGAGCTATTTCCCGATATCGTCAACGGCGCATCGGAAGCAGATGCAACATGTCCTTGGGCTGCGAACTTAGCGGAGAAAATAGCGGCGCTACCTCCGCTAATCCTTCCACACGAATATGCGCCTCCATCCCCCGTCGTCGATATTGAGAAGGTTCGGGGTTCGGGCGAAATTATGCTGCGAGTACAAAACCTCCCACAGTCAGCGCCGAACCTTCTACCCGTTCGCCCCGCCCAGGTGACCACAACTTTCGTGGGCGATGGGGTGACGACTTCGTTTGACGTTCCGTAGGAGCGTTTGAGAGCGCCAGCGAGACTTATTTTACTCGCCGGGCGGCGCCTGAAGGCTGGCGATCGCCGATTGCAGGCGATCGTTCATGGTGCGCAGGCGGCGGCCCATGACGCGCATGACGCGCACGGCGAACATCGGCGATTGTTCGACCAGCCGCATGAAGGCCGGATTGTGGATGAAGATCAGGTGGCAGTAGGTGCCGGCCCGCGCCGAGGCGCTGCGCGGCATGTTATCGACCAGCGCCATTTCGCCGAAGATGTTGCCGGCGGTGACGGTCTCGTACACGGTTGCGCCGTCGAACAGTTCGACCTTGCCCGACCGCACCACATACATGCCGTCGGCCCGGTCGCCTTTCTTGAAGATGACGGCACCCGGATGATATTCGACAATGGCATGGTGCTGGCTGACCAGGCTCAGGAAGTTGTAGGCGTCATCCATCACAAATGCCCCCGCTGCATGGCACGAGCCCGGTGGGTCCGGCCATTTCCCGGACATCATACGATAATAACCGGTGGTGGGACAATCGGCCCTTCTGGGGTGGGCCGCCGGGCCTGAAATCTCAGGTTTTCTTGCGTTTTTTGCGCTTCCTGGCCATCTCGCCCCATTTCATCCCTTCCAGCTTGAGCCCGTCGGGGTCGAGGAAGAACACGGCGTAATAGTCGTCGTAATACTCGCCCGCCGGGTCGACGATCCGGGCCTCCAGCGTATTGGCGGCGAAGTTTTCGAGCTCGTCCACATCCTTGCGGCTGCGCAGTTCGAAGGCGTAGTGGTGAAAGCCGATATTGCCGGTCCGGTGTTTCGCCTTGCGGCCCTTGGCATCGGCCTTGCCGATCCACAGCCGCGTCTTGCCGTTGGTCCAGCCGATGGCGTTGCCGTAATCACCCAGTACCTCGAAGCCTAGAAAGGGCATCAGCTTGCCGTAGAACGCTTTCGACTTTTTGAAGTCACCGACCCGGATCGACAGGTGATCGATCCCGACGACGCGCACCATATCCGCCTC
>CAZNZI010000406.1:0-2797 GCA_964577475.1 uncultured Rhodospirillaceae bacterium | reverse complement strand
CGCAAGCAGCTCAGGGTCGTGCAAAATGTCGACGTGAGTGACACCCGACTGGGTCTTGCCCTGGGCCTGGAAGACATCCACGACTTTTTTGAATCCGGCGATCACCGCCCGTTTGGTGTCGGGCGGAATTTCAATCGCTGGCGGTGGTTTGGGGAGCGCCATATCGGTCGGCCTAATTCACCCGAAACACCTGGAAATGAAACGCGGCAACCCAGCGCGCGGCGCGATCGCCGATCGTCGAGTTCCAAATCGAAACCACCATGGCGAGCCGACCCCTTTGGCCCGTGCGCACTCCTGGTCCACAGTCCTTGCGGTCCAGTGTGTTAGAGGAATGCGCCGACACCCTGAGATTTGGCATTCCCGAGCCCTCGCGTCAATTGCCGAATCAACGTCCGCTTACATACATTTGCTTATATGCATCCTATCGCATGATTGAGGAAACTTAGAGGCGCTCGTCACAGAATTTACACCTTCCCCGTGCGGTTTTAATTGCCTCGGCGGTAGCCTTTCCGCTCCATGCAGTCGGCCACAAGCTCCTTGAAGCGCTGCCGCCGTTCACTGCGGTCGACCATCTGCATCGGCGAGTCGGACTTTTCGCTTCCCGGCGAAGTGTAGGCTGTCTGCGGGCTCAGATCCTCTTCCGCGGAACGTCGGCAGGCGCTCTCGTCGGCCTTCTCTTGGGCGGGCGGCAGGTTGGGATTTCGCCACGATGCGGAATGGGCGCAACTGGCCAAGAGGATCAGGACGAAGAACAACCGGAAACGCGGAGGCATGCGAACCACGACGTGATTGACTCTCAACCTATATCGCCACATCCACTGCGGATGCCGCAACGGCAAACCTGTGGCGGACGATGTCTTTTCACAAGAAAACGAAGGCTCTGACACAAATGACGATCACCTACGATGATTTTGAGAAAGTCGATATTCGTGTTGGCACGATCATCGCGGCAGAGCCGTTTCCCGAGGCGCGCAAGCCGGCGATCAAGCTGATGATCGATTTCGGACCGGCGATCGGCAGCAAGAAAAGTTCGGCACAGATCACCGTGCACTACGATCCTGCCGGGCTTGTCGGCCGGCAAGTGGCGGCGGTGGTCAATTTCCCTCCGCGCCAGATCGGCAAATTCATGTCCGAGGTGCTGACGCTCGGCTTTCCCGACGAAAATGGGGCCGTGGTGCTGATCCATCCCAGCAAATCCGTGCCCAACGGCAGCAAGCTGTTCTAAACCGCTCATGTTGTTGCGGCGCAGCATGGCCGCTATACTCCCGCGCTGCAAAAAAGGGCAGGGCCAGAAATAGGCGGGTAGTGATGAGCGATATCCACGGGCTGTTTATCGAAGATCTCAAGGTCGGCATGGACGCGGTCATGGCACGCACGGTGACCGACGCCGATATCGTCCTGTTCGCCGGCGTCTCGGGGGACACCAACCCGATCCACCTCAATCAGGAATACGCCGCCACCACCATGTTCAAGTCGCGCATTGCCCACGGGATGCTGTCGGCGGCCTTCATCTCGGCCGTGCTCGGCACCAAGCTGCCGGGGCCGGGCGCCGTCTATGTCGGTCAGACCTTGCGTTTCAAGGCGCCGGTCCGGGTCGGCGACACGGTGACGGCGCGGGTCGAAGTGACCGAGGTCTCCTCCGAAAAGAAGCGGGCCAGCTTCAAGACCGAATGCATGGTCGGCGGCAAGGTGGTGATCGAGGGCGAGGCCACGCTGATGGTGCCCAGCCGCACCGTCAGCGCTTAACCCCGGTATTGCGCTCGACGCCGCAATCGCCTACCCGTAAGCCGCACCATTCTCCTGGATTTGTTCCCATCCATGCGCCTGTTCCGCCATTACGACGAAACGCCCGAAGCCGCCTGCGGCGGTGTGGTGGCGCTCGGTAATTTCGACGGGCTGCACCGCGGCCATCGTGCCGTGCTCGAGACCGCGCGCAAGGCGGGTGCGCAGCGCCGCACGCCATGGGGCGTCATGAGTTTCGAGCCGCATCCGCGCGCCGTGCTGCGGCCGCCGGCGAAACCCTTCCGTCTGACCTCGATGCGCGTCAAGGCGCGGCTGATCGAAGAGATGGGGGCCGACTTCCTGCTGCTCCAGCATTTCGACCGTGCCTTCGCCGCGATTTCGGCCACCGATTTCGTCGACCGCATCCTGGTCGGTGCGCTGAAGGTGGCCGAGGTCGTGGTCGGCCAGGACTACGTGTTCGGCCAGGGGCGCATGGGCGATGCCGAGCTTCTCGCCCGCTTGGCTGAATCGCGTGGTTTTATCGCCACGTTCATCGATCCGGTCCTTGCCAAGGATGCGACCGCCTATTCCTCGACCGTCGTGCGCGATGCATTGATGGCGGGCCGCATGGCCGAGGTCCGCGCCCAGCTCGGACGCTACTGGGAGATCGACGGCCATGTGCGCAAGGGTGACCAGCGCGGCCGCGAGCTTGGCTATCCCACGGCTAATATGGTCATGGGCGATCTGATCCATCCGGCTGCCGGCGTCTACGCTGTGCGCGTCGGAATCGAAGGGCAGGGCAGTGTCGAATGGCACAATGGCGTCGCTTATTGCGGCCCGCGCCCGACCTTCGACAAGACCGAAACCGTGCTTGAATCCAATCTGTTCGATTTCCAAGGCGATCTGTACGGTAAGCAGTTGCGCGTTGCCCTGGTCGAGTTCATCCGTCCCGACAAGCGTTTCGACGACATCAAGGCGTTGATTGCGCAAATGGACGATGACGCCCAGACCGCGCGCCGGGTGCTTGCCGTTTCCGTGTCCGAAGAGGCCAATCCGTGACCATCGATTACAAGTC
>CAZNZI010000405.1:0-6167 GCA_964577475.1 uncultured Rhodospirillaceae bacterium | reverse complement strand
TACATGCTCCAGCCGTTCATCGACTCGATGTCGTCGGCCTTCCGCGAACAGTAAGGGCCGGGTCAGCCGCACACGTGGCGGTGTAAATCGGCGGCGACCTTGGCGATCTCGGGCGTCCAGTCGCCGCGCTGCTCCTGGCGGTAGAGCGTCATCGTCGGATACCAGGGTGAGTCGGGCCGGGCCATCAGCCAACGCCAATCGGCCGCGAAGGGGATGAAGACCCAGCTTGGACGGCCCAGCGCGCCGGCGAGATGGGCCGGGCCGGTGTCGATCGAGATGACGAGATCGATCGCTTCGAACGCGGCGGCGGTGTCCGCGAAATCGCCGAAGTCCTTGCCCCACCAATCGAGCCTGTCGCCCATGCCGGCGATCAGCGCGTCGTCGCCGGACTCCAATTCCTTCTGGAGGCCGATGAAGCGGATACCGGGTACATCGAGGATCGGTTTGAGCGCAGCCAGACCAGTCGTGCGGCTTGGATCGGGTTTGCGATTGCCAGCCCAGATCAGGCCGACCGTGAAACGCGAATCGCGCCGCGCCTTCCAGTGGGCCACCATGTCGGGGTCGGCCTTGAAATAGGGAACGTTGCCCGGGATCGTGTACAGCCGCGTCTTGAGGATGTATGGCAGGCTGAGCAGGGGCGTGTGGATGTCAAAGGCCGGCAACGCGCGGCCCGCTTCGACGACTTCGTCGACTCCCGGCACCTTTTCCATGAGTCGCATCAAAGGCTTGCGCGCTTCCAACACGACGCGGCGCGCACGTCCTGCGATCAGCGGCAGATAGCGGGCGAACTGGATCGCGTCGCCCAGTCCCTGTTCGGAACTGACCAGCAGCGTCTTGTCGGTTATGTCTTCGCCCTGCCAACGCGCTTGAGGAAAGTTGCGTTTGGGGGTGGGGAAGCCGTCGACTTCCCAGCGATACTCGTATTTCTCGAGCCCTTCTTCCATGGCGCCCATCAGCATCAGCACGAGGCCCATATTGTAATGGGCCTCGCCCAGGGCGGGTTTCAGGACGATGGAGCGGCGGTACTCGGTGATGGCCGCTTCGACCCGGTTCTGGCTCTTCAGCACATTGGCCAGGTTGTGGTGCGCCTCGACATAGCCCGCGCGGGCGGCGATGGCGCTGCGGAAGGCGGCTTCGGCGGCTTCGAGTTCGCCGCGGTCACGCAGCAGATTGCCCATGTTGTAATAGGCTTCGGCCAATTCCGGCTTGAGGGCGATGGCACGGCGGAAGGACGCGAACGCCTCTTCGATCCGTCCCGCGCCCATGTGCAGATTGCCAAGGTTGTAATGGCCATCGGCGAAATCGGGCCGCAATTCGACGGCGCGGCGGATCAGTTCAAGGGCTTCGTCCGTCTTGCCTTCGCCCTTCAGCACCAGACCCAGCAGATGCAGTGCATCGGCATTGCGGGGCTCGTCGGCCAGCACGGCACGATAAAGAACCGCAGCCTCGGCCCGCGATCCGGCGCGGTGCAAGGCGAGCGCTTGCTCGAGACGGGATGGGGCTTCGGTCATCGAAAGGGCTAGGTGGCCGCGGCGACGGCCTGGACCAGGAAGTGCTCCAGTGCGCGGACGGGCTGCTTGTCGCGGAACAGGCGGTCGCGACTGGCGACGACAAGACGGGCCGCCTCGGCCCGCGCCTCCGGATCGGTCCCCAGCCGAACGGCAAGATCCACATAGGCCTGCCCGCTGGTGGCGACATACTGATCGAGACCCATTTGTTTCAGGATCGCGGCGCTATGCCGGCCGCGCATCAGGGCACCGGGCCAGGTGATGATCGGCATACCGCATGTGGCGGCTTCGAGAGTCGTATTGCCGCCCGACCACCCGACGCTGTCGAGATAGACATCGCCTGATTTGAGCAGAGCGGGGAAATCGGTCGGCGCGACTGGTGGCGTGAAGACCAGATGGCGCGCGGCATTGAGGCCCATAGCCGAGAATGCGGCGGTCAGGCGGGCGCGGACCGCATCGGTGGTGGCTGGATTGCTGTCGGCGATCAGCAGGAACTGGGCGTTCGGCACCTTGGCGGCAATGGCCGGGAAGAGTACGTCATAGGCCGGCTGATACTTGTAGAGCGCCTGGCATGAGACATAGACCATCGCGTCGTCGCGCAGGCCCAGCGTGGTGCGCGTGACCGTTCCCGTATCCGAGGGCAGCGGTTCGTAATAGACGGAGAGGCCCGGGAGGCGGACCAACTTCTCGCTGTAGTGGCTGTCGCCGTTCTCCGGCTCCATCAACGCGCTCGACAGGAAGTAATCCATGGTCGGCAGGCCGGTGGTGACGGGGTGGCCCCAGCTCATGCACTGCACCCGCGCAAGCCGCAGGCAGGCCAGTCGCAGGGCCGTCGTCTCCATCCCCAATTCGGGGAAGATCAGCACATGCAGCCGGTCGCCGATGACGGTCTTGGCCCATTCGGGGAAGCCGCTCAGGCCATGACGGGCGTGATCGGCGGATTTGGCGATCGCCGAGGCCCAGTCGTCCGGTTTGGCGGGGAACAGGTTGTAGACAAAGACCTCGAACTTCGACCGGTCGAGCTGCTCGATCCAGCCGCGGAACAGTTTCGAGACCGAGTGCTGGAAGAAATAGTTGCTGGCAAACCCGATCCGGATCTTTTCGCCGGCCGCCGGGGCGGGTGCCGGGGCGGGGACATTGGCCACCGCCGCTTGGGCGATCCGGGCGATGGCGCCGCCATAAAGCTCCTGGAGCGGCCGGTCGTCCTGGCCTTGATAGGAGAGATAGAAGGGCTTCGCCTGGCCGACCTGCTCGAAGGCCTTGGCCAACTGGCCCTCCGAAGCAGTCCGGGTCGCCGCCTCGAAGGCAGTCAGCGCCGCTCCGTAGCGCTGGCGGGCTGCCTGGGCGTCGGCGGTCGTAGCATAGATCACCGGCAGGTGAGTCATGCAGCGCACTAGCACCGCGCCCAGATCGGAGGGGTTATGTTTCAGCACGACATCGAGCACGCGCTGCGCCAGATCCGCACGGTTGCCGACGCGCAAATGATTCGCGGTCTCGGTGAGAAGCGGGTGCGGCACATCGAGTGCGACCAACTGCGTAACGCCGGATTCAACCACGCTCATTTGGCGCGCATTCAATGCCTTGCGAATCAGGTTTATCAAAACACCTGAAGCGCTGCCGCGGTCGTTGCGCTCACTCAGGATGCGTGCGAGCGAGCCGTAAGCGGGCACGTAATCGGGCGAGTCGGTGACGGTCTTGCGCATCAACGCGAGCGCGTCGTCGCCGCGACCGGCGCCATGAAGGGCCCAGGCGAGATTGTGAGCGGTCCGGGGTGAGGGGCTCAACTGCTGGACGGTATCGAGCAGCCGCACGGCGGCGCCGTGCTCGCCGCGCTGCAACGCCGTCTCGCCCAGGCCTTGGATGGCCTGGATCGAGCCGCCTTCGTCGAGAACAGAACGGAATCGAGCCGCCGCTTCGTCAACCCGACCAAGGCGTTGGAGGTTGGCGGCATCCTCGACCCGCGCTACCAGCGAAGCCGATTCGGGCGAGGTGGTCTGCTGATAGCCAAGCGCCTGGGGGTTGTAGGCGCAGCCGATGCAAATCGAGTCGTCCTTGTCGAAGAATCGCGCGTACCAGTCTGCCACTTTGGGGCTTTGCCAAAGATCGCCGAAGGCGTGTTCTTCCAGGCTCGCACGGCCGAACAGATCGACGTTTTCCGTCGTGCAGCAGGGCGTCAGCAATCCATCGACCGTCACGTAACCCGCATGCATCGGCCGGCGGCAGCGGCGATCGACGGGGGTCAAGGCCGGGGCATGCATGACGTTGAGGCCCTTCAGGCGGGCTTCGGCCTCGCTGGTGATCCTTTTGGCCAGGATGATATCGGCGGCGGTCAGCCGGACATTCTCGAGTGCTTCCGCATAGACGATCAGCGGCTGGATCTCGACCATCCGCGCGCCCAGGCCATAGAGGTCGGTCAGCAGGGACGAGAGTTCGCCCAAATTCATCCGGCTCAGCACGATCGACAGCGTCACGCCCTGGCCAAACAGCCCAATCAGGTAGCGGACGGCTTCGCGCAGTTGCACGACATCGGTGCCCGACCGTGTCGCTTCCGCCGTTGCCGGCGTCAGGCTGTCGACCGAGACGCTGACATGATCGAGACCGATCTTGCGCAGTTCATCGTAATAGGGAAGTTCACGGAACAACCCATTGGTATTGAAGCTGATATGGGTGAACTTCTTCGCTTCGCGCGCGAGCTTGATCATATCGGGCAGGCGCGGGTGGAGAGTCGGCTCACCGATCCCTTGCAGCACCAGAACGTCCGATGGCGGCGCGTGTTCGATGACGGCGGCGAAACGCTTCACCGGCATATGCTTGTTGTGCCAGGTGCCGTCGTTGATCCCGATGGTGCGCGAGCAGCCGGCGCAGGCGAGGTTGCAGCCCGTTGTGATCTCGACCTGGAACCGCCTCAGCTTCTGCGGTTGAACGAAGGGGTTCATTGCTTCTTGGCGGGCGCTTCAGTGGGGAGGGCGGCTTCCTTGAGGTCTTTGTTGGGCGCAATGTCGCCGCCGAGCGCCTTGTACAGCGCAATGGCAGTCGCGAGACGCTGTGCACGAACCTGGACCACCTGGTCATGAGCCACGTAGCGGGTCCGCTCGGTCTCGAGCAGAGGCAGGTAGTCGAGCGAACGCGCTTTATAAGCGATGGTGCTCAACTCATTGGCTTCAATTGCAGTTTTGAGGGCTTCTTCCTGCGCGACCTCTTGATCGGTGAGGTATTGCGCGGCCACCAGGGAGTCTTCGACCTCGCGCAACGCGCCGATGATCGTGCCGTGATAGTTTTGGACCAGCTCTTCGTATTTCGCTTTGGCGAAATCGATCTCGGCGTCGGTTTTGCCGCCGTCGAAGATCAACTGCACCGCATTGCCGACGATGTTGTAATAGAGGTTCTGCGGCAGGATCAGATCCTGGAGATAGTTGCTGCCACGGCCGAATTCGGTCGTCAGCGAGAACGAGGGAAGGTAGAGCGCCCGGGCGGCGCCGATATTGGCGTTGGCGGCGCGCAGATCGGCTTCGGCCTTGGCGATGTCGGGGCGGCGCAGCAGGAGATCGGATGGTGCGCCCGGCGCAATGGCGGGCACCTTCAGCTCGGAAAGGGCCTTCCCCTTGAGGGCGAGATCCGTCGGGGCCAGGCCCAGCAAAATCGCAAGCCGATCATGGGCTTGCTCCATTTGGATCGTGTAAGCCGGGATCTGCGATTGCGCTTGAGCGAGGGTCGTATTCTGCTGCGCGACATCGATGCGGCTGGCCTCGTGAACGCTGGCCAGGGCCTTGACCGTCTCGGCAATCTCACCGGCGTTCTTGGCGTTGTCGTGCGCCAGCGCCAGCCGGTCGTTCATTTCGAGATAGAGCATGTAAGTCGAGACGATATCGCTGACCAAGGTCAGGGCGACGATCTGCCGGTCGTACTCGCTGGCCTGGGCTTCGGCCAAGGCGACATCGGCACTGGCGCGGTTCTTACCCCAAAAATCAAGCTCGTAAGCCGCCCGCAGGCCGACTTGCGTGGTGCGCAGCGATTCGGCATGGGCGCCGAGCCGTTCGGGAATGCCGATGCCTGCATCGGGGTAGACCAACTGGTCGTTGTAGACGCCGGCCACGGTCGGGTAGAGCGAGGCACGCGAAAGCCGCGCCTGCGCCTCCGCTTCATTGACCCGGACCAGGGCGGCCTTCAGTTGCTGGTTGCTCGCCAGGGCGCGCGTCACCAGGTCATTGAGCTCACTTGAGCCGAAGTTCTCCCACCAATGAGAATTGGGCGCCGGAACAAGGGCGCTTTCGGCCTTTACGTCATGGCGATAGGCGTCCGGCAGCTTTTCTTTTGGCTTGATGTAGTCCGGCACCAGGGAGCAGGCGGCCAGCATGGCAACGACCCCTACGGTGGCCAGGAGCCGGGCGCGCTGGAAACGAGCCGGCGCTTGGGGCGCCGTTTTGGTTTTTTGATCGCTCATCCCGTCTCGCCGTTCCGTCCGATCGCAGCCTGCAGCCTAAGGAGAACCAGCGGGTCTCGCTGTGACGACTCTTAACCCTATTTTCATGATATCGGCCCAGAACTTAACGGAGTGATAATGGGCGTGGAATCATGGTGCTGGCTTGGAATCGAACCAAGGCTGAACCGGACGAGCCCCAGTCATGGATGGACGAAAGCGGTCTGCGGGTGGGGGCATGG
>CAZNZI010000404.1:0-2448 GCA_964577475.1 uncultured Rhodospirillaceae bacterium | reverse complement strand
GCCGCCGCTTTCGGTGCGCTCGGCGTGATCGTCACCGATCGCCATGCGCCGGGCGAGACCGGCACACTCGCCAAATCCGCATCGGGTGCACTTGAGCGCGTGCCTCTGGTCCGCACCGTCAATCTCGCACGCGGCCTCGACGATCTGAAGAGTGCGGGATTCTGGATCGCGGGCCTGGCCGGCGATGCGCCGGTGACCCTGGCCGCCGCCAAGCTCTCGGGCAAGATCGCGCTGGTGCTGGGTGCGGAAGGCGAAGGGATGCGCCGGCTAACGCGCGAACGCTGCGACTTGCTGGTGAAACTGCCGCAGACCGATGCGGTGGAAAGCCTGAATGTGAGCAACGCCGCGGCGGTGGCGCTGTATGAGTTATTCAGGCGATAACCCGCCTGTCAAAAATCGACCCTCCCTGAATACTCGGTAATAGAGCTGAGCCCGGGTCATGTATCAGGGTGGCAAATCGGCTCACACCTCATTCAGCTACTTTAGGCTCTTGTCCGAAATACGCGGCAAGGGCACGATAACGCCGAACAGCGTTTGGGGGCCGACGCGATGTCCACAGAGTCTTGGATCGTCATAGGCGTAATCGTCGTCGTGCTGGTCATCGTGATCGGCATCTACAACAGTCTGGTCGCGGGCCGGCAGCAGGTGCGCAATGCCTGGTCGCAGATCGGAATTCAGCTCAAGCGCCGCCACGACCTGATCCCCAACCTCGTGACCGCGGTGAAAGACTCGCTTCAGATCGAAAAACAGCAGGTGACCGCCGTCGTCGAGGCGCGCAACCAAGCCATCAGTGCGGCCACGCCCGACCAATCGATGAAGGCCGAGAACGCGCTCAGCGGCGCATTGCGCAGCATGCTGGCGCTGGTGGAATCCTATCCGCAGTTCCACTCGCAAGCGAATGTAACAGCGCTGATGGAGGAATTGGCGACGACGGAAAACCGCATCAGCTTCGCGCGCCAGCACTATAACGACTCGGTGCAGAGCCAGAACATCCGTGTCGCGTCCTTCCCCGCCATCCTATTTGCAGGCATGTTCGGATTCTCCTCAGAAACCATGTTTGAGATTCCGGAGGCGGAACGCGCGGCCGTCGAAGCGGTGCCGAGCGCCAAGCTGACCTAATCTCGTCATGGCGTCGGTCTCGCTCTACGATACGGATTTCGAGAGCGCTATCGCGCGCAACAAGCGCAACACCGTCCTTCTGTTCGTGGTGCTACTGCTGATCGGTGCGGTGATGGGCTACGTCTTGGGCTGGGGCATCGCGATCCTGCAGCTGATCTGGACCTTGCCGCCCGACCAAATCCGACAATGGACCGTGGGCGGCGTTCTGCTCGATCTGGTCGGCACGCCGCGATCCACGGCGCTGATCGGCGCCGCGCTCCTGTGCGGCGCCGGTTTGAGCTGGGGCCTGATCACCCTGTTCAGTGGCGAGCGGATTCTCGCCTCGTTCACCGGCGCGCGTCTCGCCAATCCCGAGGAGCCTGTCGAACGGCGGTTCATCGATGTGGTCGCCGAGATGGCGATCGCCGCTGGATTGCCGCCGCCGACCGCAATGGTGATCGACACCGACGCACTCAATGCCTTCGCCAGCGGATTTTCGCCGGATCGAGCCATCATCACCGCGACGAGCGGCATCCTGCGGTCCTGCACCCGCGACGAATTGCAGGGCGTCATCGGCCACGAGATGGGCCACATCGCCGACTACGATGTCCGGTATACGACGGTCGTCGCCGCGATGGCGGGGATCCTAGTTCTGATTTCGCACTCCCTTGGTGCGATTGCACGGGGCACGTTCGGATGGGGGCCGCAAGGCGGCGGCTATTACCCCTCCGCTCCACGGCGCAGCAGCGGCGGCGGCAACAGCGATTCGGGATCGTCGGGCCTAAGGCTGGTGCTGACGCTTGCCGTGCTTGCCGTGCTGATCGTCGTTCTGATCGTGGCGCCGCTGGCCGCGCGTTTGGTGCAAATGGCGATCTCGCGCCAACGCGAGTTCCTCGCCGACGCCACCTCGGCCAAACTCACCCGCAACCCGGTCGGTCTGATCCACGCCTTGCAACGTCTGGCGTCCAACGACACTGCTATCGCGGGCAAGAACTCGCCGGTTGCCGCTTTGTGCATCGCCGAGCCCAAGGGCCGCTCCCTGCGCGGCCTGCTCTCGACCCACCCGGAACTCGACGACCGCATCATGCGCCTGAGCAACATGGGCGCGCGGCGGCTGCCGGGTGAAGTGCTTCCGACAACCGAGCACGACTCGGCACCGGACCGCGCGGCCGGAGAAATGGCGTCTCAGCCGTTCCTGCAGAATCAGAATATCTGGACGCCGCCATCCGATCCGCCGCCGGATCGTCGTCGCAAAGGCCCTTGGGGCTGAGAGGCGACTAGTACATCACCTTGTCGGGCCGGGCGGCCCAGGAGGTGAACACCGCGCGCGCTTCGTCGCGCAGGAGTTCG
>CAZNZI010000403.1:0-11413 GCA_964577475.1 uncultured Rhodospirillaceae bacterium | reverse complement strand
CAGTTGCCCCGCCACGACCAGCAAGGCTTCCGCTGATTGCCGTTTGGCCGCCGCGTCATGCGCGGCTTGTGCAGCGGCTTCGGCGCGCTCGACGAGGGGTTTCAGATCGGTTTCGGCGGCATTGGCGACCCGCAGAGTCGCGATCTGCGTGCTGAGATCGTCGAGCTTGCTGCTGAGCATCGCCACACGCGGATCTTCGGGCGGTGCCGGCGGGTTCTTGGCGGCCTGTTCCACCGCATCGAGACGCTTTTGCAGATCGGCGACGGTCGCCTTGTTGCCTTCGGCGGCCTTGCCGGTGGCGCCTTCCAGCCCGGCGATGCGCTGGTCGAGCGCGGTGAGGGCGGCGCTGTCGTCACGCGGCTGCGGCAGGATTTGCGTGCGGATCGTCGGCCAGGCGAGCGCCAGCACCACAACGGCCACGGCTCCCACCGCAATGCCGCCGATCAAACCGCCGGCAAATCCGGCGAGCAGGGCGCGCAGGCGGCGCGGGGCGGGTTCCAACGGAGGCAGGGAGGCGTCACTCATCGCGCGCAGTATAGAAGAGCCTGCGCCGCTCCGCCGTATCGTTTTTGCGATCAGTCGTGCTTGTCCGTCCGCTGTTTCGTGGTAGGACTCTCGCGTGGGAAGTCGTCGTGGCTATTGAAATCACAAACTGGAACGGGCGGATCATAGTCGCCGCCGCGGTATTCGCCTGCCTGCCGACAGTGGGTCTGTATGTCGGCGGTTCCTACGCCGCTTTGGTGATCGGCCTCGCAGCGATCCTGCTCGTCGGTGAAGGCCTGTCGCGCCGCTGGCCCGATTGGGACAGCACGATGGTCGTGCTAGCCTTCCTGTTCCTGATTCTGCTCTGGCTCGGCCTCGCATGGTCGATCATGCCGGCCATCACCCTGAGCGGCGACCTGCAAATGACGGGCTTGTTTGTCGCCGGACTGGTTCTTCTCGGATTGCACCGTGCGATCTCGCCCGGCGCATCGGCGATCCTCCGCGTTATCGCGATTGCCGCCGTGATCGGGCCCGTCATCCTCCTGATTGACCTCGCGGCGGGTCATCCGCTTCTGTCATCGATCACGGGACGGGCTGCTGGAGACAATGTCTATTACGCCAAATTGTCGCGGGGCTTCGGTCAATTTGCCGTCTTGATCTGGCCCATCCTGGCTTTCACCTGGCGTACCAGCCGGCGGTGGCAGGCCGCCTTGATCACGATCCTGTTCGCCGCGCTGCTCGTCGACCAGGGCGAGAACAACGTGGCTATCACGGTCTTCTTCCCGATCGGCCTGCTGGTGGCCTTCGCCGCGACGGCAGTGCCGAAGCTGGTTGTCCGCGGTCTCGGAGCCTGTGTGATCGTCGCGGCGCTGGGGACGCCGTTCATCGTTCACGAGATCGGCCGGCGGTTCATGGCTTCGGCCGAGACCGTCAAACTTTCGTTTCGGCATCGCCTCGAGATTTGGGACTTCATGACGGCCCACGCATTCGAGCGGCCGCTGTCGGGTTGGGGGTGGCAGGCCTCCCGGTTCCTGCATGTGACGGCCGAGGAGCAGGGGCACTATAAATATCTGGTGGCGGAACATATCCCGCCGCATCCGCATGACTTCTGGATTCAACTCTGGGTCGAGACCGGCGTTCTCGGCGTGATCTTGGGACTGACGTTCACGCTGATCGTTCTGTGGCGCATCAGCCGCCAACCGCAAGATATTCGCCCGTTCGGTTTGGGCGCCTTCGCCACCGCATTCGGGTTGTCGTTGCCGAGCTACAATCTCGGCACGGACTCCTGGTGGTGCGCGCTGGCGGCGACGGCGTTCCTATTCGCGTTGTTGCCTTCAGCGCGCCAGCGCATCACGCAATAGCACCAGCAGCCGTTCCGGCTGATCGGCATGCGGCCAGTGGCCGGCGCCGTCGATCACGATAGTCCGCGCGTTGGGGAAAAATTTCTTGATCGTGGCCTCATCGCGTGGCCGGACATAGTTCGACAACTCGCCGGCCAGCACGGTCATCGCCCCGTCGTAATGGGCATCGATCTCCGGGAAACCCGTCAGCGCGCCCAGATTGGCGCCGATCCCGGCCAGATTGATGCGCCAGTGATAGCCGGCTTCGGCGCTTTCGAGGTTCTGCACCAGAAAGGCGCGCATGCTCGCGTCGATGATCGCGCCAGCCAGTTGGGCATCGGCCTCGGCGCGCCGCTTCAACCCTGCGAGGTCGAGGTGCTTCATCGCCTCGATATAGGCGGCATAGGGTTCCTGCGCCCCGCCGCGATAGGCGACCGGGGCGATGTCGACGACGATCAACCGCTTCACCAGATCGGGGCGAGTCAGCGCGAGGGTCATCGCGGTCTTGCCGCCCATGCTGTGGCCGATGATGTCGACCGGACCGGCACCCAGCTTCTCGATATGGGCGGCCACATCGGCGGCCATCTCGGGATAGGTCATCGACGCCACCCAGGGCGAGCCGCCGTGGTTGCGCGCATCGAGCAGGTGCATCTCGCGGCCTTCCTGCGCCAAGGTCCGGGCGATCCCGCCCCAGTTGCGGCCCGATCCGAACAGACCGTGCAAGACGAGCAGGGGCGTACCGGTTCCTACGACATGATCGGCGATGGCGACGGTTTCAGGCACCTCGCATACTCCTGTGTTTCAACGACTCTGGTTGTTAATGCTTGACCATAAACACACATTCGTATGAGATATAATCTATGAAATAACTAAAATAATATGTGTTTATAGCCTTTCGGGACCTCAGACTGCGGAGCCTTTTATGACCCGATCCATCATCCTCCTGCCGGCGGCCGTCCTGTTCATCGGCCTGGCCGCCCTGCCGGCCCGGGCCGACGACTCGACCCTGCTCAATGTTTCCTACGATCCGACCCGTGAACTCTATCAGGACTATGACGAGCAATTCGCCGCCTATTGGAAGAAGAAGACCGGCAAGGATGTGACGATCAATGCGTCTCATGGCGGATCGGGCGCGCAGGCGCGCGCGGTGATCGACGGGCTTGAGGCGGACGTGGTGACGCTCGGTGTTCCGCCCGATGTCGATGCGATCGCCAAGAAGGGACTGATCGCCGCCGATTGGAAGACCAAGTTTCCCGAGAATAGCGCGCCCTATACCTCGACCGTGGTGTTCCTGGTGCACAAGGGCAATCCGAAACATCTCAAGGACTGGGACGATCTGGTGAAGCCGGGCGTGCAGGTGATCACGCCGAATCCGAAGACCAGCGGCGTCGCGCGGCTGAACTATCTCGCCGCCTGGGCCTATGCGCTCAAGAAATGGAACAATGACGAGGGCAAGGCAAAGGAATTCGAAGCGGCGCTCTACAAGAATGTGCCCGTGCTCGATTCGGGCGGGCGCGGCGCGACCTTGACCTTCGTGCAACGCGGCATCGGCGATGTGCTCTTGGCCTGGGAGAACGAAGCGATCCTGGCCGCCAACGAACTCGGCAAGGGCGACTACGAGATCGTCGTGCCGTCGCTCTCGATTCTCGCCGAGCCCTCCGTCGCAGTCGTCGACAAGGTGGTCGATCGTCACGGCACGCGCGCGCTGGCCGAGGAATATCTGCGCCATCTCTATTCGCCGGAGGGGCAGACCGTGGTGGCGCGCCACTACTATCGGCCGCGCGACCCGAATGTCGCGAAACTCAACGCCCATGCCTTCCCGGAGGTCACGCGGATTTCCGTGGATAGCCTTGGCGGATGGGATGCGGTACAAAAACGCCACTTCGCAGATGGCGGGCTCTTCGATCAAGTGATCGGCGAGACAAAAAAATAGCAGAGGGTGGATGAAGTCGAACGTCATCCCCGGCTTCAATACGACGCTGGGAATAACGGTTCTTTATATCGGCCTGGTGGTTCTCATCCCGTTGGCGGCACTGGTGATCCGCGCTGCCGGCATGGGATGGGACGCATTCATCGCGGCTGCCTTCTCGCCGCGCGTATTGGCCGCATACCGGTTGAGCTTCGGCGCCGCGCTGATCGCGGCGACCGTCAATCTGTTCCTCGGCCTGCTCGTGGCCTGGGTGCTGGCGCGCTATTCGTTTCCCGGCCGCCGGCTGGTGGATGCAATCGTCGATCTGCCGTTTGCGCTGCCGACTTCGGTGGCGGGCATCGCGCTGACGACTCTCTATGCGGCGCATGGCACCTTCGGCGAGTTGCTTGGCCATCTCGGGATCAAGGTCGCCTACACGCCGCTGGGCGTGATCGTGGCGATGGCCTTCATCGGATTGCCGTTCGTGGTGCGTACGGTGCAGCCGGTGCTGCTCGACATCGATGCGGAAGTGGAAGACGCCGCCGCCAGCCTCGGCGCGACGCGCTGGGTCACATTCCGCCGCGTGCTGTTGCCGATCATCATGCCGGCGCTGATCTCGGGTTTCGCCATGGCGTTCGCCCGCGGGTTGGGTGAGTACGGCTCGGTCATCTTCATCGCCGGCAACTTCCCGGGCGTCTCCGAGATCGCGCCGCTTCTGATCGTGACGCGGCTCGAACAGTTCGATACGCCCGGTGCGACGGCGATCGCGGCCGTGATCCTGGCCGCGGCGTTCATCATGCTGCTGGTGATCAATAGCCTCCAGAAGTGGCACGCGCGCCGCTTCACGGCGGCCTGACGGGTCACGCCGATGCGCCACGAGCCCTGGACACCCACCAAGATTCTGCTGACCGCCGCGGCGCTCGTCGTGCTGGTCGTGATGCTGGTGATGCCGCTGACCGTGGTGTTCGGCGAAGCGCTGGCCAAAGGCTTCGGCGCCTATTTCAAGGCGCTCGGCCAGCGCGATACTTTGGCGGCGGTGCGGCTGACCTTCATCATCGCCGCGATCGCCGTGCCGCTGAACCTGGCCTTCGGTATCGTCGCGGCTTGGTGCGTGGCCAAGTTCGAATTCAAGGCGAAGGGACTCCTGGTCTCGCTGATCGATCTTCCGTTCTCGGTCTCGCCGGTGATCTCGGGCCTGGTCTATGTGCTGGTCTTCGGCCTGCAAGGCTGGCTCGGCCCTTGGCTCCAGGCGCACGACATCAAGATCATCTTCGCGCTGCCCGGCATGGTGCTGGCGACGATCTTCGTCACCATGCCGTTCGTTGCGCGCGAACTGATCCCGCTGATGGAGGCGCAGGGCACGGAAGAGGAGGAGGCCGCCGCCGTGCTGGGCGCGAACGGATGGCGCACCTTCTGGCGCGTGACGCTGCCCAATATCCGCTGGGGCCTGTTGACCGGCGTGCTGATCTGCAACGCCCGCGCGATGGGCGAATTCGGCGCGGTCTCGGTCGTGTCGGGCCATATCCGGGGACTGACCAACACGATGCCGCTGCATATCGAACTTCTTTATGACGGTTACCAGGCCCAGGCGGCGTTTGCGGTTGCTTCGCTCCTGGCGCTGCTGGCGCTGGTGACCCTCGCCGCGAAAGCCGTTCTCGAAGCGCGGCATGTCGGAGCGCAGGACGCATGATCACGCTGAAGAACCTGCGCAAGCGCTTCAACGACTTCCTGGCGCTCGATGGTGTCTCGCTGCATATCGAGGAAGGCGAGATGGTGGCGCTGCTCGGCCCGTCCGGCTCGGGCAAGACCACGCTGCTGCGCATCATGGCCGGTCTCGATACGCCCGACGCGGGCCAGGTGATGTTCGACGACATCGACGCCACCGGGGTTGCCGCGCGCCACCGCCGTGTGGGGTTTGTGTTCCAGCACTACGCGCTGTTCCGCCACATGACCGTGTTCGACAACGTCGCCTTCGGTCTGACGGTGCGCGACAAGGCGCGGCGGCCGACGCCGGCCGAGATCAGCGAGCGCGTTCACGAGCTGTTGCGCATGGTGCAGCTCGACGGACTCTCGGGCCGCTATCCCGCGCAGCTTTCGGGCGGCCAGCGCCAGCGCGTCGCCTTGGCCCGCGCCCTCGCGATCGAGCCGCGCGTGCTCCTGCTCGATGAACCCTTCGGCGCGCTCGATGCCCGTGTGCGTAAGGATCTGCGCCGCTGGCTGCGCCGCCTGCACGACGATCTCGGCATCACCGGCGTGTTCGTTACCCACGACCAGGAAGAGGCGATCGAGGTCGCTGACCGCATCGTGGTGATGAACCAGGGCCGCATCGAGCAGGTGGGCACGCCGACTCAGGTCTACGATCAGCCGGCGACCGCTTTCGTCTATCAGTTCCTCGGCAATGTGAATGCGCTGCCCTGCCGCGTGAGCGGCGGCCGTGCCGAAGCCGAGGGCCTGATCCTGCCGGCGCCCGCCTTCCCGAATGCCCACGAGACGGACGCGGTCGCCTTCGTCCGTCCGCACGATCTCGCCGTGCTGGGCGAGGACGAGGAGGGTGGGGCAAATGCCCGGATCAACCACGTCATGGTGCTTGGCCCGACCGTACGGATCGAGCTGACTTTGGGTAATCACACGCTTGAGTCGGAGATTGGGCGCGAACAGTTCGACCGGATGGGCTTGGCCAACGGGCAATGGGTCAAGGTACAACCCCGCCAAGCCCGGATATTCCTGCGGGAAGGGCCGAAAAGCAGCGATTAGTGGCCCATATCCATTTCGTATCTATATTGACGAAAATTATACGTTGAATACGTATATTTTCTCCCCGCCGCGTTGACAAAATCCACGCCTTCTTTTAGAAAATTGTGGATTATCGCGGAACAATCTTACGCCGCCCAACTGTAAAAAGGTCCGCCCGTGAACGCTATCGCGCCGTCCGAAGCCGAGCCGCTTGTCCGCCTGTCCGACGTGGACGAATTCCGCGCGGGATTCCGCCGCCGGGTTTCGGGCGAATGGGACGAAGACCGGTGGACCGCGCATCGCGTGCGCTTCGGCACCTACGGCCAGAAGCAGCCGGGCGTGCAGATGATCCGCATCAAGGTTCCGGGCGGCATCCTGGCCGTCGACAAGCTGCGCGTGCTCGCCGACTACAATCGCGAGTTCTGCAAAGGCGATCTCCACTTCACCACGCGGCAGGACGTTCAGTCCTACTTCGTGCCGTTCGAACGCTCTCCCGAGGCGCTTGAATATCTCTATTCGCATGGGCTGACCACGCGCGAGGCGTGCGGCAACACCTTCCGCAACATCACGGCTTGCGCGCTGTCGGGCATCTGCCCGCGCGAACACGTCGATGCCGGCAAGGTGGCGCAGCAGCTCGCGCGCGCCTGGATCCGCAATCCGCTGGTGCAGCACATGCCGCGCAAGTCGAAGATTTCGATCTCCGGCTGCGGCACGGACTGCGCGGCCTCGTCGATCCACGACCTCGCCTTCATCGCCACCGAACAGGACGGGCAGAAGGGGTTCATCGTGATGGCCGGCGGCGGCCTGGGTGCCCAGCCGCGGGCGGCCGTGAAGGTGCTCGATTTCGTCACCGAGGACGACCTCTCGACCCTGATGGAAGTCACCGCGCGCCTGCATCAGCGCTATTCCGACCGCGTCAACAAGAACAATGCGCGCCTCAAATATCTGGTGAAGCGCTTCGGCGAGGCCAAGTTCGTCGAACTGTTCCGCGAGGAATTCGACCGGCTCAAGGGCCTGCCGCAGCGTCCCTGGAAGAAGCTCGACTGGCGCGAGCCGGGCGAGGGTTTCGTCGCCAAGACGCCGGTGGGCGTGGTCGACCAGCATGACGGCAAGGTCGCGGTGATCGGCAATCCGCTGCTCGGCCTGATCTCGTCGGACCAGTGCATCGCCTTGGCCGATCTCTGCGACGCCTATGGCATCACGGAAATCCGCGTTACCCGCGACCAGAACGTGGTGCTGCCCGGCATCGCGCCGGCCGAGCGCGACGCGGTGGTGGCTCGTCTCGAGGCGTTGGGCATTCCGGTTCCGAACTCGCCCGAGCGCGACGCCAATGTGGTGAGCTGCCCCGGTACGACGAGCTGCCGCATCGGCATCACCAATTCGCAGAATTTCGCCCGCGCCATCGCACATGACGTACAGACCGACGCTTCGGCGCGCGGCCTCGCCGTGCGCATCTCGGGTTGCCACAATGCCTGCGGCCAGCACCAGATCGGCGATTTCGGTTTCCACGGCATGGCCAAGAAGATCAACGGCGAGCCGGCGCCGCATTACCAGATCCATGTCGGCGGCGAAATCCAGACCGGCCGGGTCGGGATTAACGGCCCGATCGTCCCCGCCCGCCACGGCGTGGCCGCGCTGCGCCTGCTGCGTCAGGGCTATGCCGCCCAGAAGCAGGACGGCGAGACGGTGCGCCAGTGGGCCGAGCGTGTCGGCCGTGCCGGGATGAGCGCGCTGCTCACGTCGCTCGACGGCGTCGACGACGACAAGATGTTCGTCGACTTCGGCGAGACCGATGTGTTCGCCGGCGCGCCCACCGGAAGCGGCGATTGCGCTGCGCCGTTTGCCTCCGACGATCTGCTGACCGACCTGGCCAACGACGCGCTGATCCGCGCCGACCGCCATCTCGCGATCGGCAAGGCCGACGGTTTCCTCGCCAATGTCGACGCCGCCGGCGTTTTCGCCGCGCGCCGGGTGTTGCATCACGCGCTGCGTTTCACCAAGGACGACGACTCGGCCGAGTCCGTTTTCACACGCCTCCGCGAACTCGATGCCAAGGCGGTCAGCGAACCTCTGGCGCGCATGAGCGACGCGCGCGCCAAGGCCGAAGCGGGCACCGATCGCGACGCCTATCGTGAAACCGTTGCGTATTTCCTCGACGCCGCCAATGCCTTCGTTGTCGGTGCCAGTGCGGAACAAGAAGCAGCCGAATGAACGTCTTCGACGCGGTCAAGGGCCTGCGCGACGCCTATGGTCAGCTCGACGGCCGCGACCTGATTGCAGCGGTGGCGAGCGCCTATCCGGGCCGGACCGCCGCGATCAGTTCCTTCGGTGCCGAGGCCGCGGTGCTGCTCGATCTGGTCGCCCAGGTCGATCGGTCGCTGCCGGTGTTCTTCATCGATACGGGCGAACTGTTCGACGAGACCCATGCGTACCGCGAGACCCTGGCCGCGAAGCTGGGCCTGACCGATCTGCGCATCGTGCATCCCGATCCGGCCGATCTCGTGGCGGCCGACGAACTCTGGCGTAGCAACTCCGACGCCTGCTGCAATCTGCGCAAGGTGCGGCCGTTCGAGCGGGCCCGCACCGGCTTCGATGTGCTGATCGACGGGCGGAAGCGCGTCCATGGCGGCGGGCGCGAGAGCCTGCACTCGATCGAAGCCGGCGAGGACGGCGTGATCAAGGTGAGCCCGCTCGCCACCTGGGACATCGCGCGGATCGACGCGGCCTTCGAGGAGCGCGATCTGCCGAAGCACCCGCTGGTCGCCCAGGGGTTCCGCTCGATCGGCTGCTGGCCCTGCACCCGCGCCACGAAGCCGGGTGAATCGCCCCGCGCCGGCCGCTGGGCCGGTTCGGCCAAGACCGAATGCGGCATCCACAGGCTGCTGATTCCCGACGCGGTGATCTGACGGCTTGGCCGTCATACCGGACGAGTCGAGCTCGTGCGGGACGCCGATCCGGCATCCAGGAGAGAGTCGCGCGTCAGCGCCTTCATTGCCTCCGAGTCATGTGCTCGCTATCGCTCGCGGCTGGCCCCCGCCTTCGCAGGGGTGACGGCTTTGGGAGCGGAGACGGCTACACGTTGAGCACTGGCCGCTTATCGAACCAGGGCTGCGCGCGCTCCAACTGCCCGGCCAACTGGAACAGCGTGGTCTCATCGCCATAGCGGCCGATGAACTGCATGCCGACGGGCAGGCCTGACGCGCTCCAATGGAGCGGCACCGACATGCCGGGCTGGCCGGTCATGTTGAAGAGGGGTGTCGAGGGCGTCCAGGCAAAGGCCTTGGCGCCGAGTTCCTTGATGATCAGCTTGGCCAAGGGACCGAACCTGGTCGCGCTGGCGATGTCGATCATCGTCGTTTCCATCGCATTGGGCTGAAGGTGGCCGATGGCGATCGGCGGCATGCCAAGCGTGGGCATCAGCAGCACGTCGTAGTTTTCCATGAAGGTCGCGAATTGCCGCGCCAGCTTGCCCTGCACATAGGTGGCCCAGGCGATGTGTTCCGGCTTCAGGGCCTTGAAGAAGGAACGCGCGAACCACGGCACCACCTCGATCTCGCGCCGCGAGAACTTGCGGCCCATCGTCACCTCGGCCATCTGGATGCCTTGGGCGATCTCGGTGAAGAACAGGATGATGAACGCGGACACCGCCTCGGGGTAGTCGATCTTCGGTTCGGCGTCCTCGACGCTATGACCGAGGCTCGCGAGCAGCTTCGCCGCATTGGCCTGGCCGGCCGTGCATTCGGAATCGATGGTCTTGGCGAACATCGGGCTTGTGCTCGAAGCGATGCGCAGCCGGCCCGGATCGCGTCCGGCGGATACGAGGTAGGGTTCCTTCGGCGCCGGCACGCCCCAGAGCAAGCCGGGATCGGCGCCATGGGTCGCGTCCAACGCGGCGGCGCTGTCGCGCACGCTGCGACTGATCACGCCGTCGATGGCGAGGGCCCCCAGCAGGTCCGGCACTTCCGCATCGCCCGGCTGACGGCCGCGCGACGGTTTGAGGCCGAACAGGCCGCAACAACTGGCAGGGATGCGCAACGAGCCGCCGCCGTCATTGCCATGCGCCATCGGCACGATGCCGGCCGCGACCGCTGCGGCCGAGCCGCCGCTCGAACCGCCCGGCGTTCGGTTTGTATCCCAAGGGTTGCGGCACGGGCCGAAGGCGACCGGCTCGGTATAGGCCGCGTTGCCGAATTCCGGCGTGTTGGTTTTGCCGAAAATATTGAGCCCGGTCGCCTTGAAGCGGCGGGTCAATTCGCTGTCGCGATTGGGCATGTAGCCCTTCATCGACCGGCTGCCCATCTGCATCGGCACGCCGGCGAGCAGGGGGCCGAGATCCTTCACGAGAAACGGCACACCCGCGAAAGGCCCGTCGGGCAATCCGCTTTTGGCGGCACTGCGCGCCGTGTCGTCAATGCGCGTGATGATCGCGTTTAGGGCCGGATTGAGACGATCGGCGCGGCTGATCGCTTCGTCGAGCAGTTCGGCGGCGGAGATTTGCTTCTTGCGCACCAACTCGGCCAAGCCGAGTCCGTCGTGCCGATCGTACGCGCTGAAGCCCATGGCGCTCTCTCCATCGCGCGCATTTTTTTGGCGCGGTTGCGTCCAATCGAGCTAATCGTGCATACCGATTTCTGTCAATGCGACCGCCGGCTCAACCGACGGTGCGAATTCGTCGCAGATTGGTGGGACCGAATCGGACCCATCGGCATTACGGAAACCGTTGCCAGAGGCTCAAAAAACGACGATCTCTGACCGCGGAATGTGATTGTGCGGCGCAATAGCGTCATGCATCATAAAAAATGGTGTCTTTTGCTCCGCTGCTTGTTATACGGCGGAGTTTTTTCCGTCCGGGAGAACCGGACAAACAGTGTTTCGGGGGTTTGTGGGTCGCTATGGCGCAAGACGATTTCGTACCGGGTAAGCAGGGTCTTTACGATCCGATCAACGA
>CAZNZI010000402.1:0-3664 GCA_964577475.1 uncultured Rhodospirillaceae bacterium | reverse complement strand
CGACCCCGCCGAGACCTGGGATGGAACGGAAGCGGCGCAGAAAGCCCTGTCGGCTATCCTGCGTACCGGTCAGCGGTTCGGTGCGGGCCATCTGATCGATCTGTTGCAGGGCGTTCAGAACGAGAGGATCGAGCGCCTCGGCCATGACAGGCTACCGACCTTCGGTGTCGGCAAGGATCTCGACCGCAAGCAATGGAGTTCCGTCTTTCGCCAGCTCGTCGCCCTCGGGGCGATCACGGTCGATCACGACGCCTATGGCGCACTGCGCCCGACCGAGACGGCGCGGCCGATCCTGCGCGGCGCGCAGCGCGTGGCCTTCCGTCACGACAAGGCCGCGGTGCGGACCCGCGCGAAACGGAAAGCGGCGGCGCAACCCGAGGCCAGGGACGATATGGACGTGGCCAGTGCCGCCCTGTTCGACGCATTGCGCGCCGAGCGGACACGGCTCGCGCGCACCCAGGGTGTGCCGCCCTATGTCATCTTCCATGATACGACGTTGCTCGCGCTGGCCCAGCAGCGGCCGCGCAGCATCGACGATCTTCACGCCATAACGGGGATGGGCGAGAAGAAGATCGAGCGCTATGGCTCGATCTTCCTCGCCATTATTGCTGCGGCTTAGAGTCCATGGATGTGGTGAAAACCACCCAGCAGCCATACGACCACGAGAACCAGCACGACCGTTCCGAGGACGCCCCCGCCGCCGTAGCCGCCGTAGCTACGATAAGCGTAGTAGCCGCCACCGCCGCCGAACAGCAGCAGCAGAATGACGATGATGAGGAGCAAGCTCATCGTCCGACCCTCCTAGTGCTTCTTGGTTGCGTCGCGCACGGCATCCTTGACGCCACCAATGGCGTTCTGAACCTTGCCCTCGGCCTTGTCCGCTTTGCCTTCAGCCTTGAGCTTGGAGTCGCCGGTCACTTTGCCGGCTGCTTCCTTCACCGCGCCCTTCGCCTGCTTGGCGGAGCCTTCGATCCGATCCTTGTCCATGACGCGCCTCCGATCTTTGGGTTGCCGACGAGAGAACCCTAGCGTGGTGCGATGGCTCCAGTGTGGCGGCGGCTGTGTTTTGATTGTGGTCGAGATAGCATTGCGAGTAACAGCGCGACGGCGCAATCCAGGATTTGCCCCACGATCCCTGGATTGCTTCGCTCCGCCTGCAATGACGAATTTCTACTTCAATCGCTCGATCATCGCCATCGCAGCGGCAGGGTTGCGCACTTTGGCACCGGAGATGAAATACACGAAGGTGTCGCCCTTCTTCGCCCAGCCTTTGGCTTCCTTCGCCCATTTGTCGAGGTCCTTGGGCGCATAGCCAGTCTCGATATCCTCTTTCGTGCGCATCAGGCGGGCATAGGTGAAATCGGCGGTCGGTTCCTCGATTGCGGGAAATTCGTCGTCATCGGCAAAGATGATGGCGGCGTTGTACTTGCGCGCAAGGTCGTAGAATTTCTTGTCCTTGAAACTTTCGTGCCGCACTTCGAGCGCATGGCGCAGCGGCAGCTTGCCGGCTTTCTTCGGCAGGAGCTTCAGGAAATCCTCGAAGTCCTCGGCGTCGAATTTCTTGGTGCCCATGAACTGCCAATTGATCGGCCCCAGGCGGTCCTTGAGTTCATCGATGCCCTGCTCGATGAACCGCGTGATCGACTCGGCGGCGTCGGACAGCTTGCGGCGGTTGGTACAGTAGCGCGACGCCTTCACCGAGAAGACGAAACCGTCAGGTGTTTCCGCGTGCCATTTGGCGAAAGTCTCGGGCTTGAAGCCGGAATAATAAGTGCCGTTGATCTCGATCGAGGTCAGGTGCTGCGCGGCGTATTCCAACTCCCGCTTCTGCGACAGTTTCTCGGGATAGAAAGTTCCGCGCCAGGGCTCGAAGGTCCAGCCGCCGATGCCGACATAGATTTTACCGCTCATCAGGCACCTCCCTATTTCGCGTAGCGCTTGGCCCCGGCGACGCACAGCGACACGGCCGCCGTCACCGCGACCATCGGCCAACTGACCGTTTCGTTCAGGATCAGCGCGGCCTGGATCAGGCTGAAGAAAGGCTGGAACAGTTGCAACTGGCTGACCGCGGCGATCCCGCC
Source organism: uncultured Rhodospirillaceae bacterium (assembly GCA_964577475.1). Taxonomy (GTDB): domain Bacteria; phylum Pseudomonadota; class Alphaproteobacteria; order Rhodospirillales; family Magnetospirillaceae; genus JASHSH01. The sequence goes on along the minus strand of CAZNZI010000402.1, from coordinate 1,583 downwards.
CTGGGCCAGGCCGCGATACCAGAAGATGAAGCCGATCAGCATGCTGAACAGCGAGACATAGGCGAGCCCGGCCCAGCCCGCCGTACTGACCTGCGCGAAGGACCCGGGCATGGTGAATACCGTGAGCACCACCGTCACCGGCAGCGAGAGCACCAGCGCCCAGGAGATCACCTGCCAGCCGCCAAGCTTGCGCGACAACGTGGCGCCCTCGGCATAGCCCAGGCCGCAGGCGACGATGGCGCCAAACATCAGGAGGTCGCCCGCCATCGAAGCGCTGGCTGACTGCGTCAGCGCGAAACCGGCCACCAGGGCGCTGCCCAAGCCCGAGAACAACCAGAAGACCGGCCGCGGTCGTTCGCCGCCGCGGACCACCCCGAAGATGGCGGTGGCGAGCGGTAGGAGGCCGATGAAGACGACCGAATGGGCCGAGGTGATATGCCGGAGCGCCAGTGCCGTCAGCAGCGGGAATCCGATCACCACGCCCACGGCCGTGATCACGAGCGGGACCAGATCGGCGCGCTGCGGCCGCTTTTGGCTGAAGATCAGCAGAAGCGCCAGACCGAGCACCCCGGCGATGGCGGCGCGCGCAACGGTCAGGAACACGGGATCGAAATCGAGGACGCCCAGCCGCGTCGCGGGGAGCGAACCACTGAAGATCAGGACTCCGAGGAAACCGTAGAACCAGCCGCCCGCCTGGGACGGGGTCGTGCGCGGACGGGCTTCGGTCGATGGAGTGGCGATGGACATGGCGTGGCGGAGTAAGCGGCTTGGCCGCCGTTCCGTCAAGGCATCTCGGTCCCCATTCCGTGCTGGGGGCGCGAAACCTACTTGGGCACGCCGTTCTGATACTGGGTGTTGAGTTTCTCGGCGTCGCTATCGCCGGTTTGGATCACCGTATGCGGCCCGTCGCCGAGCGCCAGCTTGGCCATGTCGACTTCGATGCGCTTGCCGTTCGGCGTGCGCACGGTAGCCGACTGCGCGGTCGCCTTTTCGATATGGCCGATGGCGGCGCCATTGGCATCGAGCAGACGCTTGCCGGTCACCTCGCGCGGCGAGAGCCCGCCAGCATAGTCGGTCGAGGCACTTTGCGCGAAGGCCGCGCCCGAGATCAGCGTCAGCGCCACGGCGCCGGCTAGCCAGAGTTTCTTCATTACGCGCTCTCCCTCACAGGGTCGATCGGCCGTTCTTATATCGGAAAGACGGCGAATTTTTGGCCTTCAGTATGCCACATGGCCGAGACCGGGCGTATGGATATGCTCCGGTCGGACGCCGACCCCGATGAGCGTAGCTCCCAGCCCCCGCAGCCAGCGGCTTCGCGTCATCAGTTTCATGATCAGCGGCGGCTCGATCGGCTCGGTCGCTCCAATGGCGCGTTTCAAGACACGGTTTTGAACCTGAACCTGGAGCGCCTGGGTGACGCGCATGGGAAACGCGCGGCACTTCTGCACCCGCGCCACATCGGCATCGTTCAGCATCCCCTCGCGCAGTTTCAGAGCCAGAAGATTGGCCGTGGCCACCGCATCCTGCACCGCCAGGTTGACGCCAACACCGCCGATCGGCGACATCGCATGGGCCGCGTCGCC
>CAZNZI010000401.1:0-6085 GCA_964577475.1 uncultured Rhodospirillaceae bacterium | reverse complement strand
TGGCACGGTTCTGGTGCTGCGAGCGTTCGCTCTGGCAGGCCACCACGATCACCTCGGCGCCGGGGGGCGCATAGGTGAAGCGCACCGCCGAGTCGGTCTTGTTGACGTGCTGGCCGCCCGCGCCCGAGGCGCGATAGGTGTCGACGCGCAGATATTTGTCGATGATCTCGACCTCGATCTTCTCGTCGACCACCGGGTAGATCCAGATCGAGGAGAAGCTGGTATGCCGACGCGCGTTCGAATCGTACGGCGAGATGCGCACCAGGCGATGCACACCGCTTTCCGTCTTCAGCCAGCCATAGGCGTTCAGGCCGAGGATGCGCACGGTGGCTGATTTCAGCCCCGCCTCTTCGCCCGAACTTTCCTCCAGCCACTCGACCTTGTAGCCGTGCTGTTCGGCCCAGCGCGTGTACATGCGCAAGAGCATCTCGGCCCAATCCTGCGCCTCGGTCCCGCCGGCACCGGCATGAACTTCGATATAGGCATCGTTGGCATCGGCCTCGCCCGACAGAAGACTGTCGAGTTCGAGCTTGCCGGCCTTCTCCTGCAGCGCGCGCAGCGACTTGATGGCGTCGTTGACCATCCCCTCGTCGCCTTCGGCCTCGGCCATCTCGGCCAGTTCGATATTGTCGGCCACGCCGCGCTCAAGAGCGCGGATGCCGCCGATGGCGGTTTCGAGCTTGTTGCGCTCGCGCATCACCGCTTGCGCGGCCGAAGAATCGTTCCAGAGATTGGGGTCGCCGGCCTTGACGTTCAGTTCGTCGAGGCGCGGAAGTGCGGCATCCCAGTCAAAGATGCCTCCTCAGCAGTACAAGCGACCGCTGAATGTCTTGGGAAAGCTGCTCGATCTCGGCGCGCATGGCGCGGAACTCCTAAGGGACCGCGGAGTTTTAAGGAATTAATGATCGCGGGGCAAGGGCGACGGCGTGGATGGATCCACCGAAAGTCCCACCGCGATAGAGGTCTCAAGCAAAATCTTTTCGAGGGTCTGAGAAAGAGCCTCGCTAAAAGCCAAAAACATATCGAGATCGGACTTGATCTGCTCCGGACTACTCGACTGACCGGGGTTCAAGGCGTGCGCTATTTCATTCCTGCGGTTAAAAAAATTCTCCAACGTCGCAAGCAATTTTCCATGAGCTTTGCTTACTTCAGTTTCACCGAAAAAAGCCAAAATAGCTGGCTTATCACAGACTTTGGAGCAAACATCACTCAAACCACTCACACCGAACAGAGAATTCAACTCATTAGGCCGCATGTTGTTCTCGTTGTGAATTAGGTCGCGATAGATATCTTGTGATGTATCGCCTCTGACAAACTCATATACCGCCTTAAACCTCGCCAATACATCAACCGTAAGACCTTCTCGAGCTGTTGGCTCGACATCAAATCGAACTCGCGCCAAAGCTTCCATCGATCGCTTCCAGGCGGTCTGGATCATTTTTTTTGGTAGCTTGTCGAAGGAACCCGCTTTTGTTACCACTACGCGCGCGTATTCTCGCGCCATCTCTCGCGTGAACTCCTCGAAAGTGGCCGCGGCTAAGAGCGTCGCAGAATTCGCCGCCGCGATGCGAGCCTTGGCGTTCCCTCCATGGCTATCAAGCGTCGTAACAAGCTCGCGAATCGCGTCAAGTTCAGTTACGAAGTCCTCCCTTACGACATCGAAGATGCTCGCAGCCACCGACGGACTACTCCGGACGCAGAATACGTCTCATGAGCGAGATGCGCTCTCTAACAGCATTGGCTGTATTGCCCGCGCCAGTAAGTAAAGTGATTTGTTCAGCATTGGATAGCGCTAGAATCATTCGAGAACGAACACCATCCGCATCGGCAGCGATTGCGTTGCGTCGAGACCAGAGATCGTTTGCTGCAACCATTGAAGCGTCGTAAAGCGCCGCTGAAATTCTCACTCGGCCCTTGTCATCAGGCAGCAATTCAAACGGATGACCGAGAAATAGGTCATATAAGAATTTGAAGCGCTCCGCATATTCGATCTTCAACACATCGCCCTGATCTTCCGTGATCTTGACGTCCATCGCTCTATCGAGCATCGACTTCATAGAGCCACGAATATTTTCAGGATCTTTGAGCGCAAAATAGCGCAGGACTAGTTGGCAGTCGCCCATGCTCGCATAGAGCGAATTCTTTTGCCGAGCGGGGTTCTCGTAATAGTCACTGGGATCAGTTTCAACGTAAGGAGGAATACCAAATACCGCCGTGAACAAAGGGTTTCGCGTCGAATCAATGATGACCTTGTTGAAGAAGCCAGGATTCAGAGCGTTGCGAATTTCTTGGGGATTGAGCCTTGTCCCCCCCGTGTTGAGGCGATCAAAAATGAAACGTCGTATGTCCGTGAGACTCAGCCGACCGGAGACCTTCTCTTTTTCACTTTCGAGAAGCAGCACGATAGCTGACAAGCTAGCTCTATCTAGGGCACGCTTAATGCGCGGCGGACAGCGAGAGTATCTAATCCCATTGAGAGGTTTTAGAACCGTGAGGCTTGCGAGAGAAAAATCGCCAGCTATGAACTCACGGACCGCATTGAGACGCTGTTGACCATCCATTACCTCGTAACGAGCAGCCTCACTCTCATAAAGAAAAACCGGCGGAACTGGTATGTTCAACAAAAGAGATTCGATGAGTTTGCTCTTTTGAACCGACGTCCAGCGCAGCCTCCGCTGATACTCAGGCCGAAGATTTAAGATTTCCCCTTTATCAATCAGGTCGCGAATCTGCGGCAAAAAGAAATTGTTGGTTTGATAGACAATACGGAAAGCATTTTTTGCAAAAAATTCGTCAGGATCTTCTTTCTGCTCACCCTGCTGCTGAACCTCCAGGTCGTCATCCGCTTCGCCCATTTCTATTTCGACAGTCATCTCGCCTCCCGAAACTGCCTAGCGAGACTATCAGCATTTCTCTACTGGAGAAACTGGGCACCTCAGTAAATACTCCCCGCCTGGGGTGCGGCCTGGGCGGCGGGGGCTACGGTCGGGCCGGAGGGTGGGTTGAGCGGGCGGGTTGCGGGGTTGTTGCCAGGCAGCGGCGCCGGCTTGACCTCGATCTGGACGCCGTTGCCGGCCACGTCGCTCTCCTCGACGCTGTTGCCGCCCGCGTCGCCGGTGGCAGGACCATAGGCGAGGCTCGAGACGGTCGAGCCGGTGTCGAGCACCGTCTCCTCGCCGCCGCTCGGCACCGTGCCCGGCTTGAAGGCTTCGAGAATCGAGTTCTTGTCGCTGGAGAGCGCGGGCTTGCCCGTGGTCGCGTCGACACGCACGAAGCGGATGCCGGGCGCGACGCGGAACGGCGTGGGCGGCTTGTCCTTCAACGCCTCCATCATGAAATCGCGGAAGATCGGCGCGGCCACCGTTGCGCCCTGCTCCTGCTCGCCCTTCGGATAGTCGTAGCCCAGCGTTGTGTCGTCGTCGAAGCCGACGAAGACGCCCACCGCGAGGTCGGGCGCGAAGCCGACGAACCAGGTGTCTCGCGAGTCGTTCGACGTGCCGGTCTTGCCGGCCAGCGGCTTGCCGACCTCTTGAATGATGCGGCCTGTGCCGCGGTCGATCACGCCTTCGAGGATGTGCACCATCTGATAGGCGGTCATCGGGTCGACCAGTTGCTGGCGCTTGTCGGGCACGCTCGGCATGTCCTGATCGGTATAGAAGGTCGCGGCGCAGCCTTCGCATTTCCGGTCGTCATGGCGATAGATCGTCTTGCCCTGGCGGTCCTGGATGCGGTCGATCAAGGTCGGCGTGATGCTGCGCCCGCCATTCACGATCTGCGCATAGGCCGCCGTCATGCGCAGCGGCGTGGTCGACATCGCGCCCAGCGACATCGAGAGCAGATGCGGCAACTGGTCGACCACGCCGAAGCGCTCGGCGTAGCTGGCCACCTTATCCATGCCGAGCGTCGCGGCCATGCGCACTGCCATCAGGTTGCGCGACTTCTCGACGCCGACGCGCATCGTGGTCGGACCCAGGAAGCTCTTCTCGAAATTCTCCGGCCGCCATTTCGGCAGGCCCGGGCCCTGGTCGATCTCGATCGGCGCGTCGAGGATCAGCGAGGACGGCGTGTAGCCCGAATCGAGCGCGGCCATGTAGATGAAGGATTTGAACGACGAGCCGGGCTGTCTCAGAGCTTGCGTCGCGCGGTTGAACTGGCTGCGCGCATAGGCGAACCCGCCTTGCATCGCCAGCACGCGGCCGGTGTGCGGATCCATCGCCACCAGCGCGCCCTCGACCTTGGGCACCTGGCGCAAGGCAAATGTCTCGGGGCCGTATTTCTCCTTGCCGTCCTCGCTCTTGGCCACCGCCTCGACCAGGACGACATCGCCGACATTGAGCACGTCGGCGGGCTTCGTGACCACGGGCCCGAGTTTCTGCTCGGGCATGTTCGGCCGCGCCCATTTCAACTCGCTCAGCGGGATCTTGCCCTGGCGGCCGTCGGTCAGGCCGATCAGCACATGCGCTTCGCCGACGCTCAGCACCACGGCCTGCTGCCAATCGGTCACGCCTTGCGTCTCCGGCACGGTGCGCAACTTGCGCAGCCAGCCGCCGGCCGCGTTGACGTCGATATGGGCGATTGGCCCGCGCCAGCCATGGCGGTGGTCATAGGCGATCAGGCCCTTGCGCAGGACCCGCGTGGCGGTTTCCTGCAGGGCCGGGTCCATGGTCGAGCGCACGCTGAGCCCGCCCTTGTAGAGCGCGTCTTCCCCGTATTCGGCGGCAACCTCGCGGCGGATGTCCTCGGAGAAGTACTCGCCGCCCTCGACCAGCGCCGATTCGGGCCGCGAATGGGTCACCAGCGGCTCGGCTAGGGCGGCCTGGCCTTCGGCCGGCGTGACGAACTTGTCCTCGATCATGCGGTTGATCACATAATCGCGCCGGTCCTTCGACCCCTGCGGGTTGCGCAGCGGATTGTAGCTGTTGGGCGCCTTCGGCAAACCGCCCAGGAACGCGGCTTCGGAGATCGAGAGTTCGTCGAGGCCCTTGTCGAAATAGTTGAGCGCGGCGGCGGCAATGCCGTAGGAGCCCTGGCCGAGATAGATTTCGTTCAGGTAGAGCTCGAGGATGTGCTGCTTGGTGAAGGCGCGCTCGATGCGGAAGGCCAGGATCGCCTCCTTGATCTTGCGCTCGATCGAGACCTCATTGGTCAGCAAGAAGTTCTTGGCCACCTGCTGGGTGATGGTCGAGGCGCCCACCGGACGGCGGTCGCCGCCCATGCCGCGGTTGCGGATATCGATGACGGCCGCGCGAATGATGCCCAGCGGGTCGACGCCGGGATGGGTGAAGAAGTTCTTGTCTTCGGCGGCCAGGAAGGCGTCGATCACCCGCGTCGGGATGGCGCTGATCGGCACGAAGCTGCGTTTCTCGGCGGCGTATTCCGCCACCAGCCGCCCATCGCCGGCATAGACGCGCGTCGTCACCGGCGGCTCGTAATGGGCCAACTGGCGGTAATCGGGCAGATCGCGGCCGTAATGGTAGAAGACGCCCAGGATGCCCGCCGCGGCAACGATCGCGAGCAGGAACAGCAGGCTGAACAGAATGGAAAACAGTCTCAACATGGTCGCGGGGTATCCTACCCCTTACTCTGCGGCAATTCGGTGGCAGGAAAGACGGGCCAGGGGGCAATGTAGCTCGGCACGATACTACTCTTTTTCGTAGCCCCGTTGAGTGTACCAGATGACACACTCGTCCTTCGACAAATCGCTGCCCTTGGCGAACAGACCGCCCCTCTTGTACTGCCCCCAGCAGGCCACCTCGTCGTCGGTCTGCGGGTTGTGCATGGTTTGATACTGGTATTTTTTGCCGAAAAACCAGCTGCTGCACCCCGAGACCGACAGGGTCAGCGCCCCGATCGCGGCCGCCGCCAACAATCTGTGGGCCGCCGTCACGTCAGCCCCGCTTGGTCTGATGGCCCTGCGCGAAATACCGCTCGATGGCGCGGGCCAGCGCGGCGGCCAGTTTCGCCCGGTATTCCGACTTGCGCAGAAGCTGCTCGTCCAGGTGATTGGTGAGATAGCCCGACTCGACCAGCACCGACGGCACGTCGGGCGCCTTCAGCACCGCAAAACCGGCGAAGCGGTGGGTGT
>CAZNZI010000400.1:0-7657 GCA_964577475.1 uncultured Rhodospirillaceae bacterium | reverse complement strand
GGCGCCGTTCTTGGCCTTGCCGCCTTCGACGCCCTTCTTGAACATCTTCATCGAGTCGGTCTGCTTGGCCGGGTCGGCCATGTCCTTGTGCATCTTGTCCCGGCTTTCGGCGCTGCCGAGATGGGTAAGGCCCGTACCGGTAACCAGCAGATGCGCCGGATCGGGGTGATCGATCGGCGCCAGGACATTGCCGTCGGCATAGGCCTTGGGCAGATCGATCGTCTCTTCCGACGCACTGGCCAGCCGCGCCTCGATCATCGCATCGAGCTTCGTGCCCAGCATGATGGCCGTACGCGCCAGCGCGTAGACGGTGGCATCGCCCGGCAGCAGCCGCGCCTTGTTGCCCTCGGCGACCACGGCCACACGCCGCTCGCCATTCGGCATCCGAACCTGGGTGAGTCTCATGGCCGTTCGTCGCTCCCTTCGAGATCGTTTTTTGTTTCAAAACTGTCAGCGCCCGGCTCAGAGAGCCGAGCGCTGTTTTTGCCGCCGCCGCGGCGTCAGTGCGATTCGCGCGGAACCGGAGCGCCGCTGCCGCCGACCAGGAAGTCGAGGTCCGCCCCCTTGTCCGCCTGCATCACATGCTCCTGATAGAGCTTCTGATAGCCGCGGGTCGCGATCTCGGGCGCCTTCCAGGCCTTGCGGCGCTTTTCCAGCGTGGCGTCGTCGACTTCCAGGTGCAGCTTCCGCGCCTCGACGTCGAGCGTGATCATGTCGCCGGTCTGCACGAGGGCGAGCGGACCGCCGACCGAAGCCTCGGGCGCCACATGCAGCACCACGGTGCCGTAGGCGGTGCCCGACATGCGCGCGTCCGAGATGCGGACCATGTCGGTGATGCCCTTCTTCAGCACCTTCGGCGGAAGGGGCATGTTGCCGACTTCGGCCATGCCCGGATAGCCGCGCGGGCCGCAATTCTTCAGCACCATGATCGAGTTCTCGTCGATGTCGAGACTGTCGTCGTTGATCGTCTCGTGGAACTCTTCGATCGTCTCGAACACATAAGCGCGGCCGCGATGCTTCATTAGATGCGGGCTCGCGGCCGACGGCTTGATCACCGCGCCGTCGGGGCAGAGATTGCCGCGCAGGATGGCGATGCCGGCGGCGGCCTTGAAGGGCTCGTCGTAGGACTTGATGACGTTCTTGTCCCAGTTCTCGGCATTGGCGACGTTCTCGCCCATCGTCTTGCCGTTGACCGTCGGCGCGTTCTTATGCAGCAAGCCCTTCTCGGCCAGCGTGCGCAGCACCACCGGCAGGCCGCCCGCGTAGTAGAAGTCTTCCATCAGGTGCTTACCCGACGGCTGGATGTCGAGGATGTTCGACACATGCGAGCCGATCTTGTCGAAATCGTCGATGTTGAGCGGCACGCCGATGCGGCCGGCCATGGCGATCAGATGGATCACCGCGTTGGTCGAACCGCCGATGGCGGCCAGCGCGCGGATCGCGTTTTCGAAATTCTCGCGCTTGAGGATCTGCGACATGCGCAGGTCTTCGTTGACCATCTGCACGATACGGCGGCCCGTGAGCTGCGCGAGCGTATAGCGGCGCGCGTCGACGGCGGGGATGGCAGCATTGCCGGGCAGCGCCATGCCGAGCGCTTCGACCATACAGGCCATCGTCGAGGCCGTGCCCATGGTCATGCAGTGGCCCTTCGAGCGGCCCATGCCCGCTTCGGCGGCGAAGAATTCTTCGAGCGGCATCTTGCCGGCGCGGACGTCTTCCGACATCTGCCACACGCCCGTGCCCGAACCGAGTTCGCGGTCCTTATAACGGCCCTTCAGCATCGGGCCGCCTGAGAGGCCGATCGTCGGCACGTCGCAGGAGGCGGCACCCATCATCAGGGACGGCGTGGTCTTGTCGCAGCCCATCAGCAGCACAACGCCGTCGATCGGGTTGGCGCGGATCGAATCATCCACCTCCATCGAAGCCAGGTTGCGGAACAGCATCGCGGTCGGGCGGAGATTGGTTTCGCCCAGGCTCATGACCTGGAATTCGAGGGGAAAACCGCCGGCTTCCCAGACGCCGCGCTTCACCCATTCGGCCACGTCGCGGAAGTGGCCGTTGCAGGGCGTCAGCTCGGACCAGGTGTTGCAGATACCGATAACGGGGCGGCCTTCGAACAGGTCCTGCGGATAGCCCTGGTTCTTCATCCAGGAACGATGGGCAAAGCCGTCGCGATCCTTGAGACCGAACCATTCCTGACTGCGCAACCTGTTCCGTTTGCTCATTTTTTCGTCCCCGTTCCTATTGCGCGCGTCGTCCGCCGCGCGGCCCGATTCGTCCCGTTTTCCGTTCCCGGCGTTGCGGGCTGATGTTAGAAGGTCAAGCTATGGACCGTACCCTGCGGTCCGGTCAATAGGCATTCGTCGTACAAATATAAAATCGAAAGGAAACCATGCGCCAGCCTGCGATTTATCCGGGGCTCGCCGGAAAAACCGTGTTCATTACGGGGGGTGGCAGCGGCATCGGCGCCGCGCACACCATGGGCTTCGCCGGACAGAAGGCCAAGGTGGCCTTCGTCGACATCGCCGAGGGTGAGAGCAAGGCCTTGGTGGAAAAGGTTGCGGCCGAGACCGGGACCAAGCCCCTCTTCATCCCCTGCGACATCCGCGACGTGAAGGCGCTCCAAGCGGCGATCGAGAAGACGCGCACAGAACTCGGCGACATATCGGTCCTGGTCAACAACGCCGCCAACGATCAGCGCCATGCGGTCGAGGATGTCACCGTCGAATTCTGGGACGATCGCATGGCGATCAACCTGCGCCCGATGTTTTTCACCTGCCAGGCGGTGCTGCCGCAGATGAAGCGTCTCGGCGGCGGATCGATCATCAACTTCGGTTCGATCTCCTGGATGATCCCGCACGGCAACTTCCCGGCCTATGCAACGGCCAAAGCCGCCATTCATGGATTGACGCGGACCCTCGCGCGCGACTTCGGTCCGTTCAACATCCGCGTCAATGCCGTGGTGCCCGGCTGGGTGATGACGGAGCGGCAGTTGAAGATGTGGCTGACGCCCGAAGCCGACGCCGAGCGCGAGAAGGTGCAATGCCTGAAGGCGCGCGTGATGCCCGAGGACCTTGCCGACATGGTTCTGTTCCTCGCCTCCGACGCAGCATCGAAATGCTCGGCGCAGGATTTCGTCGTCGACGCGGGCTGGATTTAGGGACTGGGTCTAGACCACAAACCGATCACAAGCGGCGCTGCCGCTTCAGCACCGCTTTGCCGCAAAGGGGCCATACCGGGCTATCACGCTGTCCTTCGCACGATACGTCGACCCCGACGCAACACGCGAAAGGACCGCCGCCATGCTCGGTACCGTCCTCCTGATCATTCTGATTCTGCTGCTGATCGGCGCACTGCCCAGCTGGCCCTACAGTTCCGGCTGGGGCTACTATCCGGCCGGAGGCCTGGGCACCGTCTTCGTGATCATCCTCGTCCTGGTCCTGATGGGCCAGTTATAGAGGAACAGCACTGGTACCCGAATCCCGGTTTCTTGGCGCGGTGGTTCACATCACCGCGCCGAGTTGCCAGGGCGTGAACTCCTCTTCGCCCATGCCCATCAGCTCGCTCTTGGTGCGCTGACCCGAGGCGGTGGCGACCACCAGATCGAAAATCTGCTTGCCGATCTCCTGGACCGTCGCGGCACCGTCGGCGATCGGACCGCAGTCGATGTCCATGTCGTCGGTCATCCGCTTGTAGAGCGGGCTGTTGGTCGCGAGCTTGAGCGAGGGCGCCGGCTTGCAGCCGAACACCGAGCCGCGGCCGGTGGTGAAGCAGATCACATTGGCGCCGCCCGCCACCTGGCCGGTGGCCGAGACCGGGTCGTAGCCGGGCGTGTCCATGAACACGAAGCCTTTGGCGGTGATCTCCTCGGCGTATTTGTAGACATCGACCAGATTGCCGGTGCCGCCCTTGGTGGCGGCACCCAGGCTCTTTTCCAGGATTGTCGTGAGGCCGCCGGCCTTGTTGCCGGGACTCGGGTTGTTGTTCATCTCGTTGCCGGTCCGCTTGGTGTAGTCCTCCCACCAGTGGATCCGGTCGATCAGCTTCTCGCCCACTTCGCGGCTGACCGCGCGGCGGGTGAGCAGATGTTCGGCGCCGTAAATCTCGGGCGTCTCCGATAGCACCGCCGAACCGCCATGGCGGACCAGCAGGTCGACCGCAGCCCCCAGCGCCGGATTGGCGGTGATACCCGAATAGCCATCCGAGCCGCCGCACTGGAGCGCGAGCGTGATGTGGCTGGCCGGCACCGTCTGCCGCGTCACCTTGTTGGCCTCCGGCAGCATCTCCTTAATGCGCGCCATGCCCTCGGCGACGGTCTTGGCCGTGCCGCCCGAGTCCTGGATCGTCATCGTGTGGAGCGTCTTGCCGGCCTCGAGCTTCTCGGTCGCCATGATGCGCGAGATCTGGTTGGCCTCGCAGCCGAGACCGAGGATCAGCACGCCCGCGAAATTGGGATGCTTGGCGTAGCCGGCGATGGTGCGGCGCAGCATGTCCATGCCCTCGCCTTCGCTGGCCATGCCGCAGCCGTAGTGATGGGTCAGCGCGACCACGCCGTCGACATTCGGGAAGGCATCGAGCGCGCCGCCCTTGAAGCGGTCCGACAGCATCTTGGCCGCCGTGGCCGAGCAGTTCACGCTGGTCAGGATGCCGATAAAGTTGCGGGTGGCCACGCGGCCATCGGGACGCACGATGCCCTGGAAGGTGGCGCGCTGGTGTTCGGGGATGTAGTCGGTCGGCTTGTAATCGGCACAAAACGCATAGTCGCGCGAGAAGTCGCCCATGGCGATGTTCTGCGTGTGCACATGCTGTCCGGGTTCGATCGCGACCGTCGCGAAACCGATAATCTGCCCGTAGCGCTTGACCGGTTCGCCTTGCGCAACAGGCGCGATCGCCACTTTGTGTCCAGCCGGAACATGGGTCCGGACCGCCACGCCCCACTCGTCGAGCTTGGTCCCCGGCAGAAGATCGGCGCGGGCAATCACGACATTGTCGACTGGATTCAGGCGAATCGCGACGGAAGGCATGGAACAACTCCCAGGAACACAGCGGTCATATGCGTCATGCATATAAGCGCGGAATATGCAATTTACAGCCGCCGCTACGGCATGGCAATTTCCTGCCAAGGTTGATTTCCAATCGTCCAGGGAGAGGACAATGGCCGGAAGGCTGGCGGGTAAGACCGCGGTGGTAACCGCGGCTGCTCAGGGTATTGGGCGCGCATGCGCCATCGCGTTTGCCGCCGAGGGCGCGACGGTCACTGCCACCGACATCCAAGAGGCGAAGCTTCAGGACCTGCCCAAACTGAGCGGCGGCAAGATTGCGGTGCAGCGCCTGGACGCCACCGACCGCGCCGCCGTCGAGGCGCTGGCCAAGAAGGCGGGCGCGATCGACATCCTGATGAACTGCGCCGGTTTCGTGCATCATGGCACCATCCTCGACACCAAGGAGGAAGACTGGGCGTTCTCGATGAACGTCAATCTGCGCAGCATGTTCCTGACCATCCAGGCCTTCCTGCCGGCGATGCTGGAGCGCGGCAAGGGCGGCTCGATCGTCAACATCGCCTCGGTCGCGTCCTCGGTGCGCGGCATCGCCAACCGGTTCGTCTACGGCGCCAGCAAGGCCGCCGTGATCGGGCTGACCAAGTCCGTCGCGGTCGACTATATCAAGCAAGGCATCCGCTGCAACGCGATCTGCCCCGGCACCATCGCCACGCCCTCGCTCGACGACCGCATCGCGGCACTGGGCGATGTCGAGAAGGCCCGCAAGGCCTTCATCGACCGCCAGCCGATGGGCCGCCTCGGCACGGCCGAGGAGATGGCGGCGCTCGCCGTCTATCTCGCCAGCGACGAATCCAGTTTCACCACCGGCGCGATCCATCTCGCCGACGGCGGAATGACGGCCTGATTCCAGGCCATTTCGAAAACCTTTGGAGGAACTATGAAGCTTCTGCGTTACGGCCCGAAGGGCAAGGAAAAGCCCGGTCTGCTCGACGACGAGGGCAAGATCCGCGACCTCTCCCGTGTGGTGGACGACATCACGCCCGAGGTCATTTCCAAGGCCGGGCTGCGCGAGCTGAAGAAGGTCAACGTCAAGAAGCTGAAGGTCGTACCGGGCAAGCCGCGCCTGGGCGTGCCGGTGGCGCCGATCCCGAAGATCGTCTGCGTCGGCCTCAACTACACGCTGCATGCGAAGGAAAGCGGCGCCGCGATCCCGACCGAGCCCGTCCTGTTCATGAAGGCGATCACCTCGATCACCGGCCCGAACGATGACGTGATCCTGCCGCGCGACGTGAAGAAGGGCGACTGGGAAGTCGAACTCGGCATCGTGATCGGCACCAAGGCGCAGTATGTCGATGAGAAGGACGCGCTGAAATACGTGGCCGGCTACACGGTGGTGAACGACGTCTCCGAGCGTCACTTCCAGCTCGAGCGCGGCGGCAACTGGTCGAAGGGCAAGAGCTGCGACACCTTCGCGCCGATCGGCCCGTGGCTGGTCACCAGCGACGAGTGCAAGAACCCGCAGAACCTCGACATGTGGCTCGAGGTCAACGGCCAGACCATGCAGAAGAGCAACACGTCGGACATGATCTTCAAGATTCCGAAGATCATCAGCTACATCAGCTCGATGATGACTCTGATGCCGGGTGACGTGATCCCGACGGGCACGCCCTCGGGTGTTGGCATGGGCCAGAAGCCGGCGCCGATCTGGCTGAAGCCGGGCGATACGATGCGCCTGGGCCTGACCGGCCTCGGCGTCCAGCAGCAGAAGGTGAAGGCCTACAAGAAGTAAGACGTGTTTGGCGGCCGCGCGTCGGAAAGGCGCGCGGAAGAGTCCGCAAAGGACCAAGGCCGGCGCCACCGGGGGGTGAGCGCCGGCCATACGGCACACAGGGGAGGACGGGATGAGCTGCTTCGAAGTCTACGACAAGCGCTTCAATTTCTTGATCCAGGGCAACTCCTGGCTCGAGACACTGCACACGGGCATGCTGTGGGCCGAGGGTCCCGTCTATTTCGCCGACGGCAACTTCCTGCTGTGGAGCGACATCCCCAACAACGTGATCATGCAGTATGTGGAAGGTCTGGGCGTCCGCGTCTGGCGCCATCCCTCCAACAACACCAACGGCCATACGCGCGACCGCGAAGGCCGGCTGATCTCCTGCGAGCATGGCGCGCGCCGCGTCACCCGCACGGAATACGACGGCAGCATCACGGTGCTGGCCGACAAATACAAGGGCAAGCGCCTCAACTCGCCCAACGACGTGGTGGTGAAGTCCGACGGCTCGATCTGGTTCACCGATCCGCCCTACGGCATCCTCTCCGACTACGAAGGCCATAAGGGCCCGAGCGAGATCGGCCACAACTATGTTTACCGCCTCGATCCCGGCACCGGCGCACTGACCGTCGTCGCCGATGATTTCAACAAGCCCAACGGCATCGCCTTCTCGCCCGACGAGAAGATCCTCTATGTCGCCGACACGGGTGGCTCGCATGATCCGAAGGGCGAGCACCACATCCGCCAGTTCAATGTCGAAGGCGGCAAGAAGCTGACCAAGGGCAAGGTCTTCGCCGAAATCTCGCCCGGCCTGGCCGACGGTTTCCGCCTCGACGTCGAAGGCAATGTGTGGACCAGCGCGGGCGACGGCGTGCACTGCTATACG
>CAZNZI010000399.1:0-2034 GCA_964577475.1 uncultured Rhodospirillaceae bacterium | reverse complement strand
GACGAGCCGGGCCTGGCCGACAATTTGCGCGCTCTTTGCCGCACCGGCTATCCCACGCTCCAGTTCGTGTGCAACACGCTCGACCCGGCCGACCCGGCGCAGGGGGTGGCGGCGCGGGTGCGGGCCGAATTCCCCGCCGTCGACATGGTGGTGACGGCGGGTGGCGACGAGACTCCGGCGGGTAACCGCAAGATCGCCAGTCTCGAACGGATGCTGCCCGAGGTGCGCAACCCGATTGTTGCCTTCGCCGATGCCGATGTCGGTGCGCGCGAGCATTACCTTGACATGGCGGTGGCCGCGCTCGAAAAGCCCGATGTCGGTCTGGTCACCTTCCTCTATGTCGCCCAGCCGGCCGATACGCGCTGGAGTGCGTTGGAAGCACTGTGGATCAATACGTGGTTCCTGCCCTCGGTCCTGGTCGCGCGTGCGGTGGGACGCACCGACGGCTGTTTCGGTGCGACCATCGCGCTCGGCCGTGACACGCTGGAGCGGGCCGGCGGATTGTCACCGTTGCGTGACATCTTGGCGGACGATTTCGCGCTGGGTGCCGCGGTCCGTAGGCTGGGGCAGAATATCGAACTTGCGGCCCGGCCGGTGGAGATGGTCGTCCATCATGCGAGTTTCGCGTCGATGTTCGCCCACGAGCTGCGCTGGGGCCGCACCATCGCCGGCCTCGATCGGCTGGGTTATACGGCATCGGTGTTGACCCAGCCGCTGATCTTCGCCCTGGCCGCCGCCCTGATCGGCGGTTTCGCCTGGCCCTTCCTCGCATTGCTGGCCGCGACCCTGGCAACCCGCGCCCTGGCGGTGCGTTTGCAAGAGCGGGCTCTGCATTTGACCCCTGCGCCGGGGCGCTTGCTCGTCCTGCGCGAATTCCTTACTTTCGCGGTGTTTGTCGCCGCCCTTTGGGGCCGGACCGTGCAATGGCGCGGCACCCGGTTCCGTATCCGCTCCGACGGCACCATGCAGCCTGTGGAAGAACCCGCCCGATGATGAAGACCCTGTTCCTCAATCCGCCCTCCTATGAAGGTTTCGATGGCGGTGCCGGCTCGCGCTATCAGGCCAAGCGCGAGGTGCGCTCCTTCTGGTACCCGACGTGGCTGGCGCAGGTGGCGGCCCTTGTTGATGGCTCGAAGCTGATCGATGCGCCGGCGCGCGGGCTTGAGTTGAAGGATGTGCTGCCGCTCGCCAAGGACTACGAATTCCTGGTGATGTTCTGCACCGCGCCCAGCTTCCGTTCCGACGTGAAGGTGGCCGAGGCCTTCAAGGAAGCGAATGCCAATCTGCGCATCGGTTTCGTCGGCGCCCATGTGGCGACGCTGCCGCAACAGTCGATCGAGGCCTCGGGCGCGCTCGACTTCGTCGCGCGCCACGAGTTCGACTACACGATCCAGGAGATCGCGCAGGGCAAGCCCTATGCCGAAGTTGACGGCATCACCTGGCGCAACGACAAGGGCGAGATCGTTCACAACCGCGACCGCGAGCAGATCCACAATATGGATATCCTGCCGTCCGTGGCGCAGGTCTATCGCCGCGATCTGGTGATCGAGGATTACTTCAACGGCTACCTCAACCACCCCTACATGTCGTTCTACACGGGTCGCGGTTGCCGTTCGAAATGCAGCTTCTGCCTCTGGCCGCAGACGATCGGCGGGCACATCTATCGCTCGCGCAGCGTGCCGAAAGTGCTGGAAGATCTCGCCGAGATGAAGCGCCTCTTCCCCGAAGTGAAGGAATTCTTCTTCGACGACGACACGCTGACCGACGACCGCGAACGTACCAAGGAAATCGCCATCGGCATGGGCAAGCTCGGCCTGATGTGGTCGTGCAACGCCAAGCCCAACGTGCCGCGCGACGTGCTCGAGGTGATGAAGGCCAACGGACTCCGCCTGTTGCTGGTCGGCTACGAGAGCGGCGTGCAGGACATTCTCAACAACATCAAGAAAGGCACGCGCATCGATATCGCGCGCCGTTTCACCCAGGACTGCCATGAACTCGGCATTCTGATCCACGGCACCTTCATCCTCGGCTTGC
>CAZNZI010000398.1:0-5022 GCA_964577475.1 uncultured Rhodospirillaceae bacterium | reverse complement strand
CTCGATCTCGCCGCTGCCGCTGGCGGTGCCCAGGCCCGGCGTCGTCACCTTGTCGAGACCGTTATTGCGCCAGCCGACTTCGCCTTCGAGGCGCATCGGTCCGAAGGCGTAACCGCCGGCGGCCGTGATGGTCATGCCGGTGTCGGTTTGCACCTTGGCCGGGTTGGCGGTGGCATTGGTGTTCTTGATCGTGAGGTCCGGCGTGAAATTGACGCCGACGCCGCCCGAGGCGTACCAGCCGTCATCGGCCATGGCGGCCGGCGAGAAAGCCGTGACCAGGGCAATTGCGGCGGCGGAAGCAAAAACGGCTACTGATTGGCGCATGGGAACAATCCTGTAGGGGGTTCAGGATAAAGGCGCGAAGGCGCCATTTTTAGTCCGACTCCAGCAACAGCACAATCCCGCGCCCCGAGATGGCGCAAAAACGTCACAGCGTTGTATTTTTGCGGTGTGGTGCGCTTCAGCTTTGTAACACCGCAAGAATTGTCTCCCCCGCTACCATGCGCTGGCCGACGGAAACGGTCGCCAGCGTCCCTTTGGGCAGGAATACATCCACCCGTCCGGCGAACAGGACCAACCCGAACCGGTCGGCCGGTTTCAGCGCCGCGCCGGCGTCGAGATCGGTCGAGACGCGCCGGCCCATACCGGTGGCGACCAGGGCGAAGCCCAAGGCGTGGCTCTCGCATTCGATGCGCACGCCGATCCGTTCGCCTTCCCGGCTGTCGTGGCCGGTTGCCTGTTTCGCCAGCCGCCCCTCGGCCGGTGCGCGGACCACATGGGAATCCCAAGGCCCGAGCACGATCGACACGCAGGGCACATCGTCGGTGCCGAGCGCGAGATCCGCCGGCGGCGGCGCGGAACCCACCTCGGCCACCAGCCCGTCGATTGGGCTGACGGCGACAACCGGCATGGCCGGTGGCGCACGCCGGGGTTCACGGAACAAAGTCGCGCACCAGAGCGTGGCCGCGACGCCGATCCAGCCCAGCGGCGTCCAGATCCAAAACAAGATGAGCGCGGCGACAGCGAAGATAGGGATGACGCGCCAGCCGCTGGGATGCAACGGCGGCAGGAAGGCGCGTTGCCAGATCGCGGCGAAATCGGGCCCGCGTCCGCCACCCGGTCCGTCGCCCATCAGGCCGCCGAATTTCATCCGAGCGCCCTCCCCGCTACCGCATCGAGCTTCTTCATCAGTGCCGCGTCGCGCAGTTCGGGCGCGGTCATGATCGCGTGGTCGAGCGCGCGGTGGCAGCCTTCGCCGCAAGGTCCGTCATGCTTGAGTTTCGGGGCCACCGTGCGCACCAGCGCGCGCGCATTGTCGGCGTTGTTGAGCAGCACCTTCACCACCTGGTCGACCGTGACATGACCGTGGCCGGGATGCCAGGAGTCATAGTCGGTCACCATGGCGACGGTCGCGTAGCAGATCTCGGCTTCGCGGGCGAGCTTGGCCTCGGGCATGCCGGTCATGCCGATCAGGTCGGCGCCCCAGTTGCGGTGCATGTTGCTTTCGGCCGCCGTCGAGAACTGCGGGCCTTCCATCACGACGAGTGTGCCGCCGCGTTTGGTGGGAACACCGATGCTGCGCGCGGAGGCTTCCAGCGCGTCGCCCATGCGGTGGCAGACGGGATGGCCGAAGCCGACATGGGCCACGAGCCCGGTGCCGAAGAAACTTTTGACCCGCGCGAAGGTGCGGTCGATGAACTGGTCGATCACAACGAAGGTGCCGGGCGGCAATTCCTCGCGCAGCGAACCGACGGCGGAGACCGAGACGATCTGGGTCACGCCCGAGCGCTTCAGCGCGTCGATATTGGCGCGGTAGTTGATCTCGCCCGGCGGAATGCGGTGGCCACGCCCATGCCGCGGCAGGAAGGCCAGCTCTTGCCCATCGAGCGACCCGAACAGGATCTCATCGGAGGGCGCGCCAAAGGGGCTTTCGACCTTGCGCCACTGGGCGCCCGCCAGGCCGTCGATCTGATAGATGCCGCTGCCGCCGATAATGCCGATCACTGACACGTGGGGTCCCCCGTTGTTCGTATCGGCGACGACTATAACAAAAAACCCCTCCCGTCGCCGGGAGGGGTTTTCCGTTCGCGGAACGGCGGTGCCGCTTAGAGCGCCGGGTAGTCGGTGTAGCCCTTTTCGCCGGGCGTATAGAAGGTGTCGAAGTTCGGCGCGTTGACCGCGGCGTTGGTCTGCCAGCGCTTGACCAGATCGGGATTGGCCAGGAACGGCCGGCCCACCGCGATCAGGTCGGCCTTCTTCGCGCTCAAGTCCGCTTCCGCGCGCGCGGCGTCGTAGCCGCCCGAGAGGATCAGCGCGCGCTTGAACTCGTTGCGGAAGACCTGCTTGATCGAGTCGGGCACGGCGGGTGCGCCCATCGGCGAATGATCGACGAGATGGATATACATGATCCCCGTCGCGTTGATCGCCTTCGCCAGATAGGTGTAGTCGGCTTCCATCGCGTCATAGATCGGCATGTCGTTGAACACGCCATAGGGCGAGAGACGGATGCCCACCTTGTCCTTGCCGATCGCGGCGGCCACCGCGTTGATCACCTCGATCACGTATTTCGCGCGGTTCTCGATCGAGCCGCCATAGCCGTCGGTGCGCGTGTTGCTGTTCGGGCGGATGAACTGCTCGAGCAGATAGCCGTTGGCACCGTGCAATTCGACGCCATCGAAACCGGCGGCCACCGCGTTCTTCGACGCGGTCACGAACTCATCGAGCGTCGACTTCAGCCCCGCAGCGTCGAGCGCTTCCGGCTTCGGATGCGGCTTCATGCCTTCGGCATCGGTCCACATTTCACCCGCGGCCTGCACCGCCGAAGCGCTGACGGTCTTGGCGCCCTTGGGCAGGTTGAGGTCGTGCGTGATCCGGCCGCAATGCATGAGCTGCAGGAAAATCTTGGCACCGCCCGCATGGGCCGCATCAGTGATCTTCTTCCAGCCGGCTGTCTGCGCAGCGGAATACGCACCGGGGATGCGCGCGTAGCCGACGCCGTTCGGCGAGGGCGAAGTGCCTTCGGTGATGATCAGGCCGGCGCCGGAGCGCTGTTTGTAGTACTCGACCATCAGGTCGTTCGGCACGTTGTCGGTGGCGCGGCTGCGCGTCATCGGCGACATGACGAGGTGGTTCTGGAGCGTCAGCGGGCCGAGCGTGGCCTTTGAATAGAGTACCGACATGCGTGTTCTCCCCTCGGGTCGAAACAGGTTTTGAGACGGCGCCGCGTTACGATTGTAACAGTAGGCGATACGATTACGAGGAGGATAAACCCTTGAAACGACCCTGAAAAGCGCTTTTCGATGACCATATCCGCATAGGTTGGTGAGCCCGATTCACCACGTCAGGCCAACAAAAAAGCCCCTCCGTTTCGGGAGGGGCTTTTTCCGTTCCGACCGGAGCCGGTTCGTTCAGTGGACGTCGGACCAGATCTTGCGCTTCAGCAAGTAGGCCAGGATCGTCAGGATGCCGGCGAAGATCAGGACCTTCACGCCGAGATTGTGACGCACGTCCAGTTCCGGCTCGGCCGCCCAGTTCAGGAAGGCGACGACGTCTTTCGCTTCGTCGGCCAGCTTGTTGGGCGCGTTGTCGGCGAAGGTGACGGTGCCGTCCGCCAGCGGCGGGGGCATGCCGATCTGATGGCCCGGGAAGGCTTTGTTGTAGTTCATCCCCGGGTTCACCTTGAAATCCTTCGGGGCTTCGGTGAAGCCGGTCAGGATCGCATAGACGTAATCGGGACCACCCTCACGCGCCTTCACGATCAGCGACAGGTCGGGCGGGAGCGCGCCGTTGTTGGCCGCGCGCGCCGCGTTGTCGTTGGGGAAGGGCGGCACGAAGTGATCGGACGGCTTGGCCGGACGCGGCTTCACGTCGCCGGCGTCGTCGGGGTCGGCCATCACCTGCTTCTCGGCGGCGATCTTCTTGATCTCGTCGTCGGACAGGCCAAGGCCCGTCGTGCCCGTACCGCCGCCCGCGCCGAGCGCGCGATAGGCGACCAGCTTCAGCGAGTGACAGTTCGAGCAGACGTCGTGATAGACCTGGAAGCCGCGCTTCAACTGGGCCACGTCGTAGTGGCCGAAGATGCCGAGCCAGGGCCAGCTCTGGTGCTCGATCTTGATTTCGTCTTCGGCCCCGGCCGGAACCGCGGCGACGAAACCCAGGCCGAAAGCCGCGACGAAGGCGGCGGCGAGCAGTTGCTTACGCATCACGCCTTCTCCTGCTTGAGCACGGGTGCGCTGATGCTCGTCGGCAGCGGCTTGGTTTTTTCAAACCATCCCAGCAGCGGCATGATGATCAGGAAGAACCCGAAGTAATAGATGGTGGCGATGCGGCCCTGCACGACGATCGAGTCGGTCGGGACCTGCGCGCCGATCCAGTCGAGCCAGATCGCATCGGCCACGAACAGCGCGAACATCCACTTGTAGACCGGACGGAAGCGCGCCGAGCGGACCTTCGAGGTGTCGAGCCAGGGGACGACGAACAGGATCAGGAGCGCCGCCGCCAGCACGATCACGCCGCCGAGCTTGTCGGGGATCGAACGCAGCATCGCGTAGAAGGGCAGCAGATACCATTCCGGCACGATGTGGTTCGGAGTCACCAGCGGGTTGGCCGGAATATAGTTGTCCGGTTCCGCGACGATGTTGGGCAGGAAGAACACCACCGCCGCGTAGACCAGCACCAGCACGCCCACCCCGAACAGATCCTTGATCGTGTAGTCAGGATGGAACGGCACGGTGTCCTGCGGGCCTTTCACGTCGATGCCCAGCGGGTTGTTCGACTTCGTCGTGTGCAGCGCCCAGCGGTGCAGACCGACGATGCCGACGATGATGAAGGGCAGCAGGTAGTGCAGCGCGAAGAAGCGGTTCAGGGTCGGATTGCCGACCGCGAAGCCGCCCCACAGCCAGGTGGTGATCGAATTGCCGACGACGGGGATCGCCGAGAAGAGTCTGGTGATGACCGTAGCGACCCAGAAGCTCATCTGGCCCCAGGTCAGCACATAGCCCAAGAAGCCAGTCGCCATCATCA
>CAZNZI010000397.1:0-3055 GCA_964577475.1 uncultured Rhodospirillaceae bacterium | reverse complement strand
GCGCTCAGCGTCTTCGGGTCGCTCGCCACCTCGGCGGGCGTGCCCTCGGCGATCTTCTGGCCGTGATGCAGCACCACGATGCGTTGGCACAGCGCCATCAGCGCGCGGGTGACGTGTTCGATCATCACCACGGTGACCTTGTGGGTCTTGTAGAATTGCCGGACGACTTCGACCGCCGACTGAACTTCGGTCGGTGTCAGTCCGGCCAGCACCTCATCGAGCAGCAGCAGGCGCGGCTCGGTGGCCAGGCTGCGCGCGATCTCCAGGCGCTTGCGGCCGGCCAGCGTCAGGTGGCGGGCGAGGAGCGTGCCGCGATCGGCAAGACCGAGGAGTTCGAGAATCTCCTTCGCCTTGGCTTCGGCGACGGCGGCGGACCGTTCGCGGCGGCGGCCATACATGGCGCCGAGCGCCACGTTCTCCAGCACCGTCATGTTGCCGAAGGGGCGCACGATCTGGAAGGTGCGGGCGATGCCCTTGTGACTGATACGGTCGGGGCGCAGCCCGTCGATCCGGTGGCCGTCGAAGGTAATGCTGCCGCGCGTCGGCTTCAGATTGCCGGCGATGACGCTGAAGAGCGTGGTCTTGCCGGCGCCATTCGCACCCATGATGCCGAGGAATTCCCCCTCGGCCACATCGAAGGTGATGTCGTTGAGGGCGAGCACGCCGCTGAACGACTTCTGGATGTGGTCGATCGAGAGCAGGCTCATCGCGCGCCGGCCCCGATCAGCTTCTGCAGGCGGCCATAGACGCCGCCCGGCATCCAGATCACCACGCCGATCAAGAGCGCACCGACGATGATCATGTAAAGCTGCGGCAGGCTGGTCCACAGCAGTTCCTGCAACACGACCAGCAGGCCGACACCCAGCAAGGGACCGAAGGGCCGGTCGCTGCCGCCGATCACGGCCATGGTGACGATCAGCACCGAAGTCTGCGGGTTGAAGATTTGCAGCGGTTCGAAATAGGTCGAACGCAGGATCAGCAGGCAGCCGACCATGCCGGGGATGACCGCCGAGAGCACGAAGGCGGCTAGCTTGAACCAGCCGACCGATACGCCGATGGTCTCGGCCGCTTCCTCGTTCTCGCGGATGGCGCGCAGGCCCGCGCCGAAGCGCGAGTCGCGCACCAGGAGCGCGATCACCACGCTGGCCCAGGCAAGGCCGAGCGCGATGAAGAACAGGTCGTTGATGTCCGGCGCGGCGAACAACGTGCGGCCCGCCTGCGACAGCGCCGTCTCGATATTGACGATGATGAACTTGACCAGTTCCGAAACGCCGAAGGTCAGGATCACGAAATAGGGTCCGCGCACGCGCAGGCACGGATAGCCGATCAGGGCGGCCAGCGCCGCGGCCGATACGCCGGTCAGGGGCAGGATCAGCCAGAGCGGGATTTCCATCCAGGTCAGCGCGGCCACATAGGCGCCGAGACCCATGAACACCACATGGCCGAGCGAAATGTAGCCGGTCATGCCCGAGATGATGATCCAGCTTTCGGCCAGCGCGATCCAGGTCAGCAGGGTGAAGAAGAAGCCGGTGTAATAGTCGTTGCCGATCCAGGGGAGCGCGATGGCGAGGATCGAGACCAGGGTGACCAGGCCGATCAGGCGGGCGAGGCGCGGGCTCATGTGCGCGCTCTCTTGGCGCCGAACAGGCCTTGCGGGCGCAACAGCAGCACCGCGATGAAAACGCCATAGGTCATGATCGAACCGTAGCTGGGCGCGGTGAGGGCGACTCCGAAGGTTTCCAGCACACCCAGGATCAACCCGCCGACCAGGCTGCCCAGGACGTTGCCGAGCCCGCCGAGGATCACGACCACGAAGGCCGTAACGGTGAAGGGAAAGCCCATATAGGGCGAAATCTGCTGGGTCATGCTGATCAGCACGCCGGCGAGGCCCGCGATGCCGAAGCCGAGGCAGAAGCAGATCAGATCGATCCGCGCCACCGGGATGCCCACCAGGGCCGAGGCCTCGCGCTGCTGGATCAGCCCCTTGATGGCGATGCCGAGCGTCGAGACACGGAAGAAGACGAGCGCGCCGATGCAGACGGCGCCTGCGATGGCCAGCGCCACCAGCTTGTTGACCGGCGTCTGCGCGTCGCCGATATGGACGATCTGTTCAAGGTAGTGATAGGCGCGCTGGTCGGGCGTGAATACGAGCGAGGTCACGTTCTGGATGATCACCGAAGTGCCGAAGAACACCAGAAGCGAGTTCGCTTCGATCCGCTCGACGAATTCGCGCGACTTCATCGCGCGCTTGAAAATGCCGAAATAGAAAGCGATGCCGATCGCGACCGTGATGGGAATGGCGACGAAGATCGCGATGATCGGGCTGAGGCCGAGGAGCGTGATGCCCCAATAGGCCACATAGCCGCCGATCATCACGAACTCGCCGTGAGCGACATTGAGAAGCCGCATGGTGCCGTAGATCAGGTTCAGCCCCAGCGCGATCAGCGCGTAGAGCGAACCTTGTACCAGTGCGGCGATCAGAAGTTGGGTGGACATGCGCGCCTGTCCTGCCCCTTACCCTAGATAAATGACGTTCAAGCTACTGTATCACTGGCCCGCGCGCTGGCCATACTCCTTACGGACGCGCTTCGAGCTTCGCCGTGGCCGACTTTTCCGGCCACACGATCTCGTAGTGGTCCTTCTGGAACTGCAGGAACATCGTGGGTGTGGTCGCATTGACCACGCCATTGAACTTCACCGGACCGTCGATCGTGTCGAAGGTGGCGGAAGCGAATTCGCTCTTCAGTTTTTCGTGATCGAGGCCGACTTTGGCCACGGCCTGCTGGAGGATTTCGCAGGACTCATAGGACAGCGACGAGTCGAGGTAGTCGGGCGCGTCCTTGAACTTGGCGGAATAGGCGTCATAGAACGCCTTCGCCTTTGCGTTGATCGAGGGGCTCCAATGGCCCATCGTGATCAGGCCTTCCAGCTTGTCGCCGAAGATATGGGTGAAGAACGCGGCGGTCGGGCCGACCAGCGCGAACTGGACCTTCGGGTGGAAGCCGAGCTCCGCCGACTGCTTCATGTAGAGCACCGAGTCGCCGGGCATCGAGAG
>CAZNZI010000396.1:0-3688 GCA_964577475.1 uncultured Rhodospirillaceae bacterium | reverse complement strand
GAAGACCGGCGAGCCGGAACGCCGCCGCGTGCTGGTGCCCGAATCGGCCCATGGCACCAACCCGGCCAGCGCTGCCGCCTGCGGCTTCACCGTCGATCCGGTGCCTGCCAATGCGCGCGGCCGTGTCGATCTCGCCGCGCTGAAGGCGAAGCTTGGTCCTGACGTTGCCGCCTTCATGCTGACCAACCCCAACACCTGCGGCCTGTTCGAGACCGAGATTCTCGAGATCGCCGAAGCGGTGCACGGGGCAGGGGCGTTCTTCTATTGCGACGGCGCCAATTTCAACGCGATCGTCGGCCGCGTGCGGCCGGGCGATCTCGGCATTGATGTGATGCACATCAACCTGCACAAGACCTTCTCGACGCCCCATGGCGGCGGCGGTCCGGGTGCGGGGCCGACGGTGTTGTCGGCGGCACTTGCGCCCTTCGCGCCGCTGCCTGCGGTGATCCATGACGACAAGGGCTTCCGCATGATCGAGCACGCGCACGATCCCGCGGCGCGTGCCGGCGATTGGCGTCCTGTCGGGCGACTGAAGGGCTATCACGGCCAGTTCGGCACTTTCGTGCGGGCACTGACCTATATGATGTCGATGGGCGCCGACGGGTTGCGCCAGGCCTCGTCCGATGCGGTGCTGGCCGCCAATTACGTGCTGGCCCAGTTGAAGGACGATCTCACCGCGCCGTTCCCTGGCCCCTGCATGCACGAAGCGTTGTTCGATGACCGCTTCCTGAAAGACACGGGCGTCACCACGCTCGATGTGGCCAAGGCGCTGCTCGACGAGGGCTTCCATCCGATGACCATGTATTTCCCCCTCGTGGTCAACGGCGCGCTGCTGATCGAGCCGACGGAGACGGAGAGCAAGGCGACGCTCGACCGTTTCATCGGGACGCTGCGCGCGCTGGCCAAGAAGGCGAAGGCCGGCGGTGCGGGCGACGACTTCCACGCCGCCCCCCAGCTCACACCGCGCCGCCGCCTCGACGAAACCGCCGCGGCGCGCACACCCGTGCTGCGGTGGAAACCCGAACCGGAGAAGCAGGCGGCGGAGTAACGAATCGTGGCGCGGTCTCCCGCAATCGAGATCGTCCGCTACACGGAAGCGGACCGGCAGGGTGTCGTCGACGTCATCCTGCCGATCCAGCGCGAGGAATTCGGCATCCCGATCACCATCGATGATCAGCCGGACCTGCTTTCGGTTGCCGGTTTCTATCAGGTGGGCGTGGGCGACTTCTGGGTCGCCAAATGCGACGGCACGATCGTCGGTACGATCGCGCTCAAGGACATCGGCGAGAGGCAAGCGGCGCTGCGCAAGATGTTCGTGGCGCCCGCGTTCCGGGGGCAGGCGGGCGTTGCTGGACGGCTGCTCGCCCATCTTCTGAGCGAAGCGCGGGCGCGGGGTGTCGCCCAGATTTTCCTGGGCACCACGGCCAAGTTCCTGGCCGCCCATCGCTTCTATGAGAAGAACGGCTTCGCCGAAATCGCGAAGGAAAACCTGCCGCCCCGTTTTCCGCTGATGGCCGTCGACACCAAATTCTACGCGATCCGCCTGTCGGGCGATTGACCAAGCCGTGCTAGGCTGACCTCCTCGGCGGGAGGGCGATCAACATGGCCAATGACGATGTCTATGCGCGGCAGGGGTTCGGCCAATCGCTCGGACTCAAGGGCCAGATCGGGCTTCTGATCGTCGACTTCACCAACGGCTTCGCCGATCCCGCCGTGTTCGGCGGCGGCAATATTCCGGCTGCCATCCGCCGTACCGAAGATGTGCTGACCGCCGCGCGGGCCAAAGACTGGCCGGTCGCCTATAGCCGGATCGTCTATGCCGATGACGGATCGGATGCCGGTGTGTTCGCGACCAAAGTGCCGAGCATGCTGGCACTCACCGAAGCTGCGCCGATCGCCGCCATCGTGCCGTCGCTCGCGCCGCGGCCCGGCGAGCTGGTGGTGCGTAAGACCGAGCCCTCGGCTTTCTTCGGCACCGGTCTCGGGCCCTGGCTGACGGCGAAGCGGGTCGAGACTTTGCTGGTCACCGGCTGCACCACCTCGGGCTGCGTGCGGGCCAGCGTGGTGGATGCGATGTCGCATGGGTTCCGTCCCGTGGTGCTGTCCGATTGCGTCGGCGATCGCGCGCTCGGGCCGCACGAGGCCAACCTGTTCGACATGGGCCAGAAATACGCCGATGTGGTCGCCGCCGAGACGGTCCTGAGCCGCGTCTAGCGGTAAAAATCCCATTCCGAGAAAGGGTTCCGGCCGACCCGGCGCGTGCCACAGTTGCCGCGTTGATCGGACCAAACCTCCCATGGAACAATGGTTGCGGGGGCTGAAGACCCGGGGCCATGACGAACACGATCCGCATCATCGCCGCTTGCGCCGCGCTGGCATTCGCCGCGCCGGCCATGGCCGATTCGCTGCCGCCCGTCGCGCCCGTCGCCGCCAAGGACCCTGAACTCGGCGGTCATACGCTGCGCCTTGCCGGCGACGGCCGCGCGGTCGAATTCAGCGGCGACATCACCTTCGGCGTGACCCAGGAGCTGCGCGCGCTGCTCGACAAGAATGTCGGCATCCGCACCATCACACTCAACAGCCGCGGCGGCCGTGTGCAGGAAGGGCGGCTGTTGGCCGACCTGATCCGCCAACGCGCGATGACGACCTACACCGAAAGCGAATGCCTCTCGGCCTGCTCGCTGGTCTTCCTGGCCGGGGCGCAGCGCTACGTCACCAAGGATGCCAAGCTCGGCTTCCACCGCGGCTATGGCGCCGGCCTCACCAAACAGGACCTCGACGACACCAACGATACCGACCGCGCCAGCCTGATCGAAGACGGGATTGCGCCCTGGTTCGCCGATCACGCCTATGCGACGCCCGGGACCTCGATGTGGATTCCGACCGTCGACGAGCTCAAAAGCGCCCATGTGATCACCGATGTCGCATTCCCGGGCCAGTTCGGAAAACCCCCCGCATCCAACCGCGCGGTGGAGTCCGATATCGATGCCCAGTTCCTTGCCGTTCCGGTGTTCGCGGCGATTCGAAAAGTCGCGCCCGATACCTATGCCAAGATCCGCGACACGGCGGTCGATGCCGTCAACCGCAAGAAGACCTCCGTCGAACTCGGCGCGATGATCGCGCCTTTCGTGCAGAGCCTCACCAATACCTACCTGCCGACGGCGTCCGACGCGGCCATCATCGAATTCTCCAAGGTGACGGTGCTCGATCTGCAGGAGATCGCCGCGAAGAGCCCCGAGGCCTGCTACACCTTCGCCTATCGTCCGGCCGGCGTGCCGCCGATCAACGCCTTCGAATACCTTTCCCCCGAAGTGCTGCTGCGCGGCCAGCGTGCGATGGCGATGGTGATCGAGTCGAAGATGACGCCGCCGCCGATTGCCCCGACCGACAAGGACATCAACTGGTCACGGAACTATGTGATGGAACAGTTGATCCAGAAATTCGGCGGCGGCGATGTCGAGGCCTATGCCAATGCGCGCACGGCCGTCTCCGATCGCGCCAAGGTCTGCCGCATGACCATCGCGTTCTACAACGAAGTGTTCACCCTGCCGCCCGACGAGCAGGCGCGGCTGCTGCGCTTCATGCTGGCCCGGCACTATCTGGGCGGCTGACAGTTTTGTCATCGCCATCCGCCTGGACAGGCGGAGCGTTCATGCCAATCTGCTCCTTCTGTCCATCGCAAGGAGGC
>CAZNZI010000395.1:0-2173 GCA_964577475.1 uncultured Rhodospirillaceae bacterium | reverse complement strand
CGGCCGATGGCAGCGCGCGCGCGATTCTGTTCGCGCAGTCGCGGCTGGAAAGCGTCGGCATCGACCATCCCTTGCGCACCGGCACCACGCGCGGCAGGGACGAAGACGGGATGGCTTGGGTCGAAGAGATTTATCCCGTGCCGCGGGGAGCCGCCCTGGCCGCCGCCCAGACCTCGGTGATTCCTTTCTCGGTGCGTGTGACGGCACTCTGGCGCGACAGCCGCGGCGATCACACGGTCTCGCTCGACAGCATCCGGCTGGGACCGGCGCCATGACGCGGAGGGCCAACCCATCGGCCGGCAGCGCGGGATTTACGCTCATCGAAATGATGGTCGTGATGACCCTGCTCGCGCTGCTCGCCCTGATCATAGGCGGCAGCATCGGTTTCGGCAGCCATGTCGCGGCAGCCACGACAGCGCGGACCGAACGGCTCGACCAGGTGTGGACGGCCTTTGCGACGATACGCCACCAATTGGCTGCCGCCTATCCGCCCGCCCCCGACGCAGACCGGTTCGCCGGCAATGCCGGTACGGTCGCACTCGTCGCCCCCGCTCCGGCGCAACTGCCGATGGGCGGGGACGAGGAAGTGACTTTGCGCATCGAGGGCAATCCCGGCGCGAAGCAACTGGTGGCCGAATGGCGCAGCCTGGTTGCGGGGCAGGCGGAGAAGCCGCGGCGGTCGCTGCTGATCGGCGGGCTTCAGAGCGCATCCTTCAGCTATTTCGGCACCCAAAAGGCCGACACGCCGAAGCGATGGCAACGGGATTGGATCAATGCGGCGCACCTGCCGCTCCTGGTGCGGCTCAGCGGATCGTTCGTCGACGGAGAGGCCTTGCCCGATCTGATCGCGGCGCCACATCTGGCGGAGACTGTCCGATGACCAACATGCATGCCGCGGCCCTGATGCAGTCCGGCACCGCATCGGCCCAGCGCATTGCGGTGGCCGGATGGCATTGGTGGCGCGCCGAGATCCTGGCCATGGTTCCCGCACCGGTGCGAGCGGCCATCGAACGACAACGCGAGACGGCGGTCCTGGCGATCGGAGAGACTGGCGCGACCCTGCGCCTGCCGAACGGCGCCGAGGCGATGCCGCTGCGCCTCTCCGGTCCGCAAGCCGATCGTCACGCGGCGGCAATCCGGCGCAGCCTGCCCAAACATCTGCGCATCAGCCTGCCGCCACAGGACGTGCTGCGCACCACCCTCATTCTGCCAGCGGCGGTGGAAGAGAACCTGGGCGAGGTGCTGCAGTTCGAACTCGACCGCCGCACGCCCTTTGCCGCAGACGAGGCGCGCTTCGCCTATCGTATCGTCTATCGCGACCGCACGGCCGGCCAGGTGCATGTCGAACTGGCCGTGGTGTCGCGCCCGGCGGCCGCCAATGCCGTGGCGGCCGCGAAGCAGATGGGGCTGAAGCCCGATGCCCTCGACTTGTCGGCCCAACCCGGCGCGGGCGAACTCCTGGTCGATCTGCACGAGACCGGGCGCCGCCGCTCGCGCACAGTGCCGCTGCGCTCGGTCCGTCTCTGGATCGGCATCCTGGCCCTGGCGGTCGCGGCGGTCGGGCTGTTCGCGCCCATCGTTCAATCGCGCAATCAAGTCCTGGCCCTGCGCCAGCAGGTCGCCGCCGCCCGCACCCAGGCGGAGAAGGCGGCCAAGCTGGACGATGAGGTGACCCGGCTCTCCACTGCCTCGGCCTTCCTTGTCGCACGCAAGGCGAAGGAAGCGAGCGCGATCGCGCTTCTCGCCGAAATGACGCGGCAGTTGCCGGACGGCACCTGGCTCGAGGAATTCAGCCTCGACCCCAAGACGGTCAAGCTGGTGGGCTATTCCAATTCGTCCTCGGGCCTGATCCCGCTGCTGACCAAATCGGCGCTGATCGTCGAGCCGCATTTCGACTCGCCGGTGACGACCGATACGGCCTCCGGCCGCGAACGGTTCGAAATCGGCGCCCGCCGCGCGGATGCGCCGGAGGCGAAGCAATGATCGTCTCCCGCCCCGTCCGCCAATTCGCGGCACTCGCCCTGCCCGCGCTGCTGCTGATGACGGCCTATGGCGCCGTGGTCAAACCGAGTCTGCGCAACATTGCCGCCAATCGCGAGGAAGCGGCTCATCTCAACCAGGTGCTCGGCCATTTCCGCGATCGCGCGGCGCATCTCCCGGACCTGATGGCCCA
>CAZNZI010000394.1:0-2188 GCA_964577475.1 uncultured Rhodospirillaceae bacterium | reverse complement strand
GATCGCGGCCTTTTGCGGGCCGGAGAGACCCCGGTAGTCTTCTTTGACGCGCTGAGCCATCGTCGCCGTCCGTTACTCTTGGTACATCCAGGCGCGGATGATCGAGAGCGCCTCTTCGGGGTGTTTGTCCACGATTTCGCCGATCTTGCGGATCGAGGAGGCCTTCACGCGGCCTTCCACCTTGTCGATATCGATCAACTCGTCCACCGACTCGACGTCCTCGGGCAGCATACCTGCGCCGGGGATCGGCGGTCCAGCGGTCAGCAGGCCTTGCCCGCCGGCCTCGCCGACCAGGCGGCGGCCTTCGGCGGCCTGGGCCGCCATGGCTTCCACGGCGCGGCTGACCAGGGGACGCAGCACCATCAAGAGGAACAGGATGGCGACGATCGAGAGGCCGAGATTCGAAGCGACCTTTTCGATGAATTCGCGGTCGAAGCCGAGCAGCTTGAATTCCTGGGCGGCCGGATCGGGCTCGTCGTGGCCGGCGAACTTCATGTTCGTGACCTGAACCTTGTCGCCGCGCTTGGCATCGAAGCCGATCGCCGACTGGACCAGGGCCGTGATCTGGTCGAGCTGCGCCTGCTCGAGCGGCTTGTAGACCATCTTGGTCTGGCCGGCTGGCGGCGGCTCATAGGTGCCGTCCACCATGACGGCGGCGCTGATGCGCTTGATCTCGCCCATCTCCTTGACCTGGTTGCGGGTGGTCTTGGAGATCTCGTAATTGGTGGTGGTCTGGGTGCGGCCTTCCTTGGACAGGCTGCGCGCGCCGGCCCCGTTGGCGCCGGCATCGGGCAGGTTCTGCTGGACGCTGACCGAGGAATTCTCCTGGTCCTGCGTTTGGTTGTTCTCTTCGGAATTGACCTCGGAGCGGACGACGCGGCTTTCCGGATCGTAGGTCTCCTGGGTGGTCGCGACGCGGTCGAAATCCATGTCGACCTGCACTTCGGCGCGCACCTTGTCCGAGCCGAGCGACTTCTCGAGCAGGTCCTCGATCGCGCGCTGCAGGCGTTCCTGGGTGGCCAGCTTCTGGTCTTCGGCGTTCTCGACGGCGGCCTGATGGGCGTCGCCCGAGCCGCGCGCGAGCAGCGTGCCCTTGTCGTCGACGATCGAAAT
This sequence comes from uncultured Rhodospirillaceae bacterium, assembly GCA_964577475.1. GTDB lineage: Bacteria > Pseudomonadota > Alphaproteobacteria > Rhodospirillales > Magnetospirillaceae > JASHSH01. The sequence continues at coordinate 1,075 of CAZNZI010000394.1, read as the reverse complement.
GCGTTCCGGCTTCAGCTTCGGCACGGCGGCCGCGACCATGTGCTGGATCGCCTGCACCTGGCCCTTGTCGAGGCGCCGGGCGCCTTCCATCTTGATCACGATCGAAGCCGAAGGGTCTTCGACCTCGCGGGTGAAGACTTCGCGGCGCGGCAGCACGAGGTGGACGCGGGCCGACTTCACGCCCTGAATCGAGCGGATCGTCCGGCCCAGCTCGCCTTCCATGGCGCGCAGCAGGTTGACGTTCTGCAGGAACGCGGTCGAGCCGAGCACGTCGCTCTTGTCGAACAGTTCATAGCCCGAAGTGATCGAACCGCCGCCGGGTATGGCCTGGTCGGCCAGCTTGACGCGCAGATTGAGCTTCTGGTCGGCCGGCACCCACACTTCCGTGCCGCCGGCGCGCAGTTCGTAGCCGACCTTGTCCTGGTCGAGCACCTTGGTGATCTGGTTGGCGTCTTCGAGATCGAGATTGCCGTAGAGCATCTCCATCGGCGCCGAGGAGAGCCGCGCCATCATGAAGATGACAAAGGCGAGGACCGCAACACCGCCGCCGGCGATGCCGGTCAGGCGCATGGGTCCTAGATTTCGCAGAGACTGCAAAAAGCCGTTCACGCGCCACCCCCACGACAAACCTGCGCCGGCACTTCGGGCAGGGATATTTTCGCGTTGTGACGCTAAGGCTGGAGCGGTGAAGGAGAGGTTAACGGATGGGCAAATCTTGCCCGGTCGGCCCCGCCGTCCGCTCTCTCCCGCGGGGTCGGAAATCCATCTAACCTATTGAAAACAAAGGCCCCAGCCGCCTTTCTGGCGAACCGGGGCCTGGTGGTGGACGGGGGTTAGGGGTCCCCGTCCTCCGGGGGCTCTGGCTTCAGGCTTACTGCGGGATGATGTTGATCAGGTCCTGAAGCATGTTGTCGGTGGTCGTGATCACCTTGGCGGCGGCCGAATAGGCGCGCTGCACGGTGATCATGGTGGTGAACTGAGTGCCCAAATCGACGGTCGAAGATTCCAGCGAGGACTGGGCGATGGTGCCCGAACCCCCGCTTCCCGGGGTACGCACCGTGTAGGCGCCCGAGGT
>CAZNZI010000393.1:0-2658 GCA_964577475.1 uncultured Rhodospirillaceae bacterium | reverse complement strand
CCCGATGCAGGAGGGGCCCAATCGCCGTGCGATTGGGAGGGTGAGGTGTGCTTGTAACGCTGCCCACCTCACCGGCTTGCGCCACCCTCTCCGCCCTGAGGGCGGAGAGGGCTCAACAACTCAACTCGATTACGCCGCCTTCACATCCGTGAGGAAGCGGGTCACGACCGACTTCAGGTTGTCGGACTGTTCCGCCAGTTCGCGGGCCGAGGAGAGGACCTGGGTCGCGGCCGAGCCGGTATCGTTGGCGGCTTGGCTGACACCCGTAATGTTGCTGGTCACTTCCTGCGTGCCGGTCGCGGCCTGTTCGACATTGCGGGCGATTTCCTTGGTCGCCGCGCTCTGCTCTTCGACGGCGGAGGCGATGGTCGAGGCGATGCCGTTGATCTCGCCGATCGTCTTGCCGATCGACTGGATCGCCATCACCGCGTCCTGGGTTGCGCCCTGGACACCGGCGATCTGTGCGCCGATTTCCTCGGTGGCCTTGGCCGTCTGGTTGGCGAGGTTCTTCACCTCGGCGGCGACGACCGCGAAGCCCTTGCCGGCTTCACCGGCGCGGGCCGCTTCGATGGTCGCGTTCAGCGCCAGCAGGTTGGTCTGGTTGGCGATGTCGGTGATCAGGGCCACGACGGCACCGATCTTCTGGGAGGCATCGGCCAGGCCCTGGACCATCGTATTGGCCTTCTCGGCCTCGGACACGGCCGACGACGCGATGCGGTTCGACTGCGCCACCTGGCGGCTGATCTCGGCGATCGAGGAGCTGAGCTCTTCGGTGGCCGAAGCGACCGTCTGGACGTTGGCCGAAGCCTGTTCTGACGCGGCGGCGACGGTGGCCGACTGCTTGGTGGCTTCTTCGGCGGTCGCGGACAGCGACTGGGCCGAGGATTCCATCTGGGTCGACTGCGACGACACCGACTGGACGACGCTGCTGATGCTGGCATCGAAGGCGGCCGTCAGGGCGTTGACGCGCTTGGCCCGTTCTTCCTTGGCGATCTGCTCGGCCTTCTGCGCCTCGGCCAGCTCGTCGGCCTTCACCATGTTGTCCTTGAAGACCTGCACGGCCTTGGCCATGGAACCGATCTCGTCCGAACGCTCGGTGCCGATGATGGCGACGGTGAGGTCATGATCGGCCAGGCGGCCCATCACGCCGGTCATCGCCTTCACGGGCGCCGACACGCCGCGGATCAGCGACCAGCCCAAGATGCCGGCCAGCAGCGCCGCGAAGATGATCGCGCCATAGATGATGTACTGGGTGGAACGATACGCGGCTTCGCTGTTTTTGGACGCCTTGTCGGCACCCTTCAACTGGAAGTCGGCGTCCTTGGTCAGGAGATCGCGCCACGCGGTGAAAGCCGTACGCATGTCGCCGACATAGCTCGCATAGGCACCCTTGCTGTCGCCGGCGGCAACCTTCTCGGCCGCCTTGGCGTCGAGCGCGAGATAGGCCTGCCATCCCGCCTTCACGGGATCCGCGATGCCATGCTCTTCGGCGCTGTCGATCGTCTTTTCATAGGCGGCCCAGGCGGTCTGCGCATCCTCGGCGACCTTTTTCAGGCTGGCGACTTCCTTCGCCGCCTGCTCGGGCGTTTCCGCCAGCAGTGCAGCGGCCTCGATCTGGCGGAAGCGCATCGTGTGGAACTGGAAATCGCCCAGTGCGCGCGCGGCGACCAGCCAATTGCTGCGGATATCGACCGCGCCGTCATTGACGACGCCCAAGCGGTTGATCGACGTCAGGCCCAAAGCGAGGACCACGACGAGGACGGCGGCGAACGCGAAAATCACGCGCGCGGCGATCGAAGACGTAAGAACCTTCATGGCACATACCCTCTTTCACGTTGTGCCGGATCGTTGTGGCCCGGCGATGGATTCAGTGTTTCGAAGGCACGCCTGGGACGCCTGTTTCGATTTCCAGCCGACATACGGCCGCCCCACGCAGCGAATTCGAAACGCGAACGGACTATGGAAGGATCGCGTAAAGCGGTGTTTGCGGCATGACACCGGGCCATATCCAAGTGTGTCGGTATATTTCGGGAGCGCCGCGCGGCGCGATGCGGCCGCAAAAAAGACGAAGCCCCGGGGGCCGGATTCTCCCAGCCGCCCGGGGCGAAACCGCGTGGTCTCTAGCTACGCGGCTTTGACGTTGGCCAGGAACTTGGTGACAACGGTCTTGAGGCTTTCCGACTGTTGCGCCAGTTCGCGGGCCGAGGTGAGCACCTGAGTGGCGGCCGAGCCGGTGTCGTTGGCGGCTTGGCTGACACCCGTAATGTTGCTGGTCACTTCCTGCGTGCCCGTCGAAGCCTGCTCGACGTTGCGCGCAATCTCCTTGGTGGCCGCGCTCTGTTCCTCGACCGCGGCGGCGATGGTGGAGGCGATGCCGTTGATCTCGGCGATCGTCTTGCCGATCGTCTGGATCGCCTGCACGGCTTCCTTGGTGGCGCCCTGAACGCTCGCGATCTGGCCGCCGATCTCGTCGGTCGCTTTGGCCGTCTGCGTGGCCAGGTTCTTCACCTCGGCGGCCACCACGGCAAAACCCTTACCGGCTTCACCGGCGCGGGCCGCTTCGATGGTCGCGTTCAGTGCCAGCAGGTTGGTCTGGTTGGCGATGTCGGTGATGAGTGCAACCACGGCGCCGATCTTCTGCGACGCATCGGCCAGGCC
>CAZNZI010000392.1:0-3447 GCA_964577475.1 uncultured Rhodospirillaceae bacterium | reverse complement strand
ATGGAGATCGCGCTTTCGACCTAAGAGCATTACGACGCCTCGAATCGGATGACTCGATGGGGCGAGACCCTCTGCGGGATTCGCTTTTTCAAAATTGGGAGGAACACTAAATTCGACGATATCTTCGCGTTTGTATTTGAGGCGAATGCCCTGAAACGGCGGCACGAGAATGTGTTCTTTTTTGACGATACCTTCGTTGGCGACGTTCCTGACATATTGCCGTTCGAGTTTAGGAAAGAGCTGATGGATGTAGCGTGCGACAGCGAAACGCCCCGACGTGCCACCGTCATGGATACTCACTAAAATTCCGTCACTTCCAGTCAGCCTAGCCGAGTGGGTCGGTGCCGGTGGCGAAACAACAAGATGGGCGCCCGAGGATCCGTACGTTAATCCGCAATCCCAATTCTTCGGCGCGACAATGCCGAAGGTCCATGGACCTTCGTAGTAAGCCAGCTTGCTTGCCAACGCACTGTCCGCGGTCGCAGCTCGACTAGGGTTTTGGGGAGCCGCTACTGGCCCGGTTTGGCCATCTCCACCACATGCAACGAACGGAAGAGTTTCAGCGGCCAAAGTCCCAGGTACGCAGCCAAGCACAAACAATAAAGCCGCTGGGACGATGCTAATGATCGGCCAAGGTTTTCTTCTCGACGTAGGGCTCATGTTTGTCGTCGCATCAAGTGGGTTCGACCGGTACTCAGCCTAGCACAGCAATTCTGCCTTGCAGAATAGTGTACTACGCGCCATTTCCCGTATTTGCAGACGCTGCTATGTTCAGCGCCGCGAGTTTGAAAGTTTGAGAGCCATGAACGCAGTAGCGCCCACAGACGTCCAAGCCCTGATGACCGATATCGGCAAGCGCGCCCGCGCGGCCGGCGCGGTGCTGGGTCAGGCGCCGACGGTAGCGAAGAACGCAGCGTTGCGCGCGGCAGCCCAGGCGATCCGCGCGCGCGCCGCGCAGATCAAGACGATCAACGCCAAGGAAATGGAAGAGGCGGGCGGCGAAGGCATGTCCTCGGCGATGCTCGACCGGCTCAAGCTCGACGACAAGCGCATCGAGGGCATGGCCAAGAGCCTTGAGGAGATCGCCGAACTGCCCGATCCGGTGGGCACCGAACTCGCGCGCTGGTCGCGGCCCAACGGGCTCGACATCGCGCGCGTGAGAACGCCGCTCGGTGTCGTCGGCATCATCTATGAGAGCCGCCCCAATGTGACCGCCGACGCGGGCGGGCTGTGCCTGAAGGCCGGTAATGCCGCCATCCTGCGCGGCGGCAAGGAAAGCCTCGGTTCTTCGGGCGCGATCGTCGAATGCCTGCATGAAGGGCTGAAGGCCGCTGGCCTGCCCGCCGATTGCTTGCAGATGATTCCCACCAGCGACCGCGCCGCCGTCGGCGTGATGCTGCGGATGAACGAATACATCGACGTGATCGTGCCGCGCGGCGGCAAGGGGCTGATCGAGCGCGTGATCGCCGAAAGCCGCATCCCGCTGTTCCAGCATCTCGAAGGCAACTGCCATACCTATATCGACGGCGCCGCTGATCTCGACATGGCGCGTAAGGTGCTGCTCAACGCCAAGATGCGCCGCACCGGCGTCTGCGGTGCCACCGAGACCCTGCTGGTGGATAAGCGTGTCGGCAACTCGCATCTGCCGGTCCTGGTGAAGGACCTGCTGGATGCCGGCTGCGAGGTGCGCGGCGACGAAGCCACCCGCGCCACCGATCCGCGCGTGAAGCCGGTGACCGACGAGGACTACTACACCGAATATCTCGATGCGATCATCGCCGTGAAGGTGGTGGCGGATGCCGGTGAGGCGATGGCCCATATCGCCAAATACGGGTCGCACCACACCGAGGCGATCATTACTGACGACGCTGCCACCGCCGCTCGATTCCTCAACGAAGTCGACAGCGCGATCGTGCTGCACAATGCTTCGACGCAATTCGCCGATGGCGGCGAGTTCGGCATGGGGGCGGAGATCGGCATCTCCACCGGCCGGCTGCATGCCCGCGGCCCGGTCGGCGTCGAGCAGCTGACGATCTTCAAATATGTCGTGCGCGGCACGGGACAGGTCCGGCCCTGAGCACGCGCGCCTTCAACGTCTGGGGCGACCGCAACCGCCGCCGCGTCGGGCTTCTGGGGGGATCGTTCAATCCCGCCCATGAGGGCCATCGCCATATCAGCATCGCGGCCCTTCATGCGCTCGACCTCGATGAGGTCTGGTGGCTGGTCGCGCCCCAGAACCCGCTGAAATCGACCGATGACATGGCCAGCCTCGATGACCGTTTTGCGTCCGCCGCGGCCATGGCGGCCCACCCCCGGCTCCGGGTCAGCACCATCGAAATCCATCTCGGCACCCGCTTTACGATCGACACCTTAAAGGCGCTGCGCCGGGCGTTCCCCAATGTCCGGTTCGTCTGGCTGATGGGGGCCGATAACCTGGCGCAAATCCACAAATGGCGCCGCTGGCGGGCCATCATGGGCCTCGTCCCGGTTGCCGTTCTCGACCGTAGTCCTTATTCTCATAAGGCGTTGGCCAGCATGGCGGCGCGCCATTTCGCCGGATCGCGACTTCCGGCACGGCGGGCGGCCAAACTGGCGGATGCAGTGCCGCCGGCTTGGTGTTTCATCCATCAGCGGCGTCATCCGGCTTCGGCAACGGCGATCCGCGCCCAGGCGCGACACCGCGCGCAGAAGCAAAAGGGTTAGCCATGGTTCAACGCCGCTCGACGACGAAGGAGGAGCACCCCATTACGAAATCGCCCACCCGCTCCAAGAAAGGGAGCGCGCCTGCCGAAACCCCGGCCCAGACCTTGGCCCAGACTCTGGCCAAGACCGTCTTCACTTCGTTGGATGATGACAAGGCCGAAGACATCGTGACCATCGATCTGCGCGGACGCTCCAGCGTCGCCGATCAGATGGTGATCGCGACCGGGCGGTCCGGGCGGCAAGTCGGCGCGATGGCCGACCACCTCCTCGAAGAGTTCAAGACCGCGGGCGTGAAGGCCACGGTCGAGGGTATGGGGCAGGGCGATTGGGTGCTGATCGATGCGGGCGACATCGTCGTCCATCTCTTCAAGCCCGAGGTGCGCGAGTTCTACGACCTCGAAGGCATGTGGAACGAAGAAACTGCGGACGACCAGAAGCCCGTCAAGCCGAAGACCAAGCGGGCTTAAGAGGGAGAGCGTCATTGCGAGGAGCGCTAGCGACGAAGCAATCCATGGTGCCGCGGGCGAGATGGATTGCTTCGCTGGCGCTCGCAATGACGGCGATATCCTATGACTGAGGCGGTCCCCGATCTCGAAGCGCTCCGCGCGCGGCTGGCCGGCACCAACATCAATCCCGATTCGCTGCTGGCGACTGATTATCTCAACCACTTCAACGAAGCGGTGATGATGCTCGACCTCGTGGCCGACATGCCCGAGATGCTCGACGACATCAAAGTCTGGAAGC
>CAZNZI010000391.1:0-2794 GCA_964577475.1 uncultured Rhodospirillaceae bacterium | reverse complement strand
CGGGGCTGCGCCGGGAACAGCCGGTGCGGCCGCATCGGGAGCGGGTGCGCTGCTCGGCGCAGCGGATTGCGGCCCGGCGCTGGCGGCGGCAGGTGTCGTATCGGCCATACTCTAGATTACCCCCACAACTCACCCAGACGCGACGGGCCCCTGCATCGCGGGTGCCGGAGTTTATCGCGGTTATGCAGATTAGAAAAAGTATGAAAACGGTGGGAAATGTTGGGGGGAAACGGCGCTGACTCCGTGCCCGCCCGGGAGTAGAATCGGCCTATCGACGGGCGGAAACACGAGGGGACCATGCCGCTGGATATGACGGGTGGACGGCGGCGGGGCGGTGGGGGCGGAGACGGCGGCCGCGGTCCCGAGCCGTCGATCAACGTCCTGGGCGGCAAGCTCGAGAACTGCTCGATCAAGCCGATGACTGGTTTTTTCCGCAACGGGTGCTGCGATACCGGGCGCGAGGATGTCGGCAGCCATACGGTATGCGCCGTCATGACCGTCGAGTTTCTCGAATTCTCGAAGAACGCGGGTAACGATCTCTCGACGCCCATGCCCCAGTATGGCTTTCCCGGCCTCGCTCCGGGTGATCGCTGGTGCCTTTGTGCCCCGCGCTGGCAGGAAGCGCTAGAGGCCAAGGCCGCGCCGCGCGTGGTGCTGCGCGCCACCCATCGCGGCGCGCTCGACTACTGCGACCTGGCCGATCTCAAGGCCCACGCCATCGATCTGTCCTGAGCGCCGTTTTCGGGCCTCCCTTCCAGAACGATTCCAAGCAACACCGACTGTGCCAATTGTTGCGGCGCACCGTCTTCACCGATGGTTGCATATTTCACCGATGAATGGGGTGAACCGGTACACCCTGCCATCGCGGGATACGCACCCGGCATCGAATTTTGCGAAGGACCGTGTAAAACGCAACGTTTGGTGCCCGTTTTGTTGACACCCCAGTGCGCCACGGCATACTAGCCCAGCCTTCGTCACTTCGATTCTGCGGCCCACTGGGCAGCCTGGCGCAAACGTTTTTTACCGACGTCGCCGCGGTCCGCACGGACGATGCATGAAGTTGGTCACGGCACCATTCGGCCGCACTGTCGAAGGGACCGCTCACAAGAACGAATCTCATCGGGGAGGAATTGCGATGAAAATCTCAGACTACAATCTGATTCAAGGCATGCAGACCAGCCGCCTCAGCGTGCACAAGGGCGCCGTGGCGACCGGCGCCGCCGCCGCGATGGCCAGCGCGGGCTTCAGCTTTCCGGTCCACGCCGCCGAGTTGAGCGCCGAAGAGAAGGAACTGCGCAAGAAGATCCTGCAGGTCCCCGGCGTCGGCAAGGGTTCGCCCACAGATGCCGATTGGCAGAAGGTCGGCGAGATGTGCCTCGGCCCGACCAAGGCCCATGTGAAGGAAGGCGAGTTCAAGGGCGTCGAGCTCGCGTTCATGGGCCTCAACAACCAGAACCTGCACAACTTCCTGTTCCGCGGCTTCCTCAAGCCGTGGGAGAAGTACACGGGCGCCAAGATTTCGTGGATCGATCTGGCGCAGGCCGACTACAACGCGCGCCTGCAGCAGTCGATCGCGACCGGCACCGTCGACTTCGACATCGTCGAAATGGGCGCGCCCTTCGAAGGCGATGTCTGCGGCAAGGGCCTCGCCTCGGCAATGCCCGACTGGGTCAAGGCGCAGATCGACTATGACGACTACGTGGACTACCTGAAGCCGCCGGTCGGCACCTGGGACGGCAAGACCTACCGCATCACCATCGACGGCGACTGCCACACGATGAACCACCGCACCGACGTCTTCTCGGACGCCGATCTGGCCAAGGAATGGAAGGCCGCCGGCAACAAGACCGAGTGGGGCGTGCCCAAGACCTGGGCCGAGGTGAATGCCATCACCAAGTTCCTCAAGGGCAAGAAGCTCAAGGGCAAGGACGTGTTCGGCTATCTCGACGCGCCGAAGCCCTGGGGCGGGTTCGGCTTCTACTTCATGGAAGACCGCGCGGCCCCCTATGTGAAGCATCCGGACGACAAGGCCTGGCTGTTCGACGTCGACACGATGAAGCCGCGCGTCAACAATCCGGGCTGGGTGCGCGCGATCACCGAAGCGGTCGACAGCCTGCAATACGAGCCGGCCGACCAGATCAACGCCGACCCCAACACCACCGCCTTCCAGCAGTTCCTGGCGGGCACCGGCTCGCTCTGCAGCTGGTGGGGTGACGTCGGTCAGATCGCCAACACCTCGGACACCTCGGTCGTCGGCGACGTGATCGGCTTCGGCATCAACCCGGGTTCGGAAGACGTCTACAACCACAAGGCCGGCAAGTGGGAGAAGGCGAAGAACGGCATCAACGAAGCGCCGAACTGCGCCTATCTCGGCTGGGGCATCTATGTGATGGCCCGCGTCGACAAGGACGAGAAGAAGAAAAAGGCCGCCTGGAGTGCTGCTGCCCATATCGGCGGCAAGGATCTGTCGCTCTGGACGGTGATGTATCCGTCGGGCTTCCAGGTTCACCGCAACAGCCATTCCAACATCCAGGAATGGGTGGATGCGGGCTACAACAAGAAGTACATCGAGGGCTATCTGAAGTCCGAGTTCGATACCTACAACCACCCGAACCGGGCGGTCGAACCGCGCATCCCCGGCATCTTCCAGTACTACAGCGTCGCCGAGGACGAGTTGCAGAAGGCCTTCGCCAAGACGGTGACCCCCCAGCAATGCGCCGACAACATCGCTGCGGCCTGGGAGAAGCTCACCGACAAGATCGGCCGCGAACAGCAGATCAAGCTGTACAAGGCG
>CAZNZI010000390.1:0-2225 GCA_964577475.1 uncultured Rhodospirillaceae bacterium | reverse complement strand
ACCAGGGTCAGCAGCCGGTAGCCGCGCCAGAACCACTTGTCGATCCAGCGCTGCACGATCGGGACATTGGCCGGGTCCTGCTCGAGCAGGAACTTGATGCACTCGATGCCGAGCGTCATGTGCCGCGACTCGTCGGACTGGGCCGAGAAGCCGAAGGTCACCGTGGCCATGTCGCCGTTGTAAGCGGCGCCCGACATGAAGGGCACGAACAGGAGGTTGGTCAGCACGTATTCGAAGGAGAAGCTGACCGCGGTCAGGAACTCGAACGGCCCCGAGGTGAAGGCATCCTCGAAGAACGACTTCGGCACCGATAAATACCAGATCCGGTCGAACCAGCGCCCCGGCATATGCATGCCGTTGAAGTGCCGGTTGTAGTGGGACATGGCATGGGTTTCGGTCTGATAGTGCCGCAGCTCGTCGATCGACTGCATCTGGCAGGCCACGCGCGCACCGGCCCCGGTGAACTGCCGGCCGGCATGGGCAAAGCCGCGATGGGCGCCGTACTCGACCGGCGTCACGCCCTGGATGAACAATTTGATGGCGTTGACGTAGCGGCCATCCGAAATGCCGAGATGCCCGTTGTTCTGGGCGAAGGCATCGATCACCGCGTAGAGCTTCTTCTCCTTCTCGCCCTGGTATTTCCAATAGGCGTCCATGGTGAGGCGAAACGGATCTTCCCACTTGTCCCAATCGCGGATGCGAATCCCCTCATAACGATCGTACGGAAATACCTTCTCCATCGGCTGGTAGGTCGTGTTCCATCCCAGGCCGCGTGTCATCGCGACATAGCGCTCCTTCAGGCTCAGCTTCTTCTTGGGCGTCGTCCGCGTTTCCATGGGCATCTCCAATTGTCCTAACCCGTCAAGCCGACCGCTTCGCGGTCGCTGACGGGGAAATAGGCGCGATGCAGAATTTCAGGATTGGCCAGAAGCCGGTCCGGCTTGCCGTCGTATGACAACTTGCCGCGCGACATCACATAGACGTAGTCGGCAAGGTTGAGCGCCATATGGGTGAACTGCTCGATCAGCAGAACGCCGACGCCCTGTTCCGCGATGCGCCGGATCACCGGCACCAGGCGCGTGACGATGGTCGGCGCCAGACCGAAGGACAGTTCATCGACGATCAGGACGCGCGGCGGCACCACCAGGGCCTGCGCAATGGCGACCATCTGCTGTTGGCCACCGGAAAGATCGCCGGCCGGTTGCGTCAGACGTTCCTTGAGCTCGGGAAACAGGTCGAGCACCCGTTCGATCGCGCTGGACAGCGCCGCGCGGCGCAAATCGCCGCCGGCCACGCGCAGATTCTCTTCGACCGAAAGATCGCGCAGGACCTGATGGCCTTCGGGCACTGTGGCGATGCCGCGCCGCCGGATCTCGTCGGCCTCGAGGCCTTTCAGATCGATGCCGTCGAGCCATACCTCGCCGAAGGCGGGCTCGACCACGCCGGAGATACCCATGACCGTGCTGCTCTTGCCGGCACCATTGGGCCCGAGCATCGCCGTGATCTGTCCCGACGTGACACCGAATTTGATGCCATGCACGACGACCTTGGTGCCGCGGACCATGATCAGGTTCTCGATCCGCAGATCGTTGGCGGCGGATGTGCCCGCCTCCCGGATCGCTTTGGCTGGCGATTCCATGTTCATTCGGCCGCCCTCTGGACTTCATAGGTTCCCAGATAGGCACGCCGTACTTCGGGTTGCTCGAGCACGGATGTCGTGGGACCGACCGCGAGCAATTTTCCGAAATCGAGGACCATGGTCTGGGAACAGCACGCGGTGATCAGCTCGACGTCGTGGTCGATCAGGAACAGCTGCGCGCCACAAAACGCGGGAATACCTGTGAGCACCGCCTCGAGATGACTTGATTCGGCGGCCGACAGGCCGGCACCGGGCTCGTCCAGCATCACCAGCTTGGGCTTGCCGATCAGCGCCTTGGCGACCTCGGCCAGATGGCGTTCCTCGGTCGAGAGCGCGTTGCCGCGCCGATGAATGCGCCGTGTCAGTCCGACATAGTCGATCGCGCGGGCCACTTCGGCCTCGCGCTCGCGCCGGGAGACGATGTCCGCGTGATCGGCAATCGCCATGACGTTCTCCCACAGCGTCAGGTCGTCGGCGATCTGGTCGGTCTGAAAAGTTCGCCGCAGACCCATTGCCGCGCGAAGATGCGGCGCAACGTGAGTCACGTCGTGGCCATCTACACGCACCGTACCGCTGGTCGGCGTGA
>CAZNZI010000389.1:0-2762 GCA_964577475.1 uncultured Rhodospirillaceae bacterium | reverse complement strand
GATCGCGAGCACCTTCGCCGCGCAGGTCTTTGCGCAAGAGGGGCCGATCTCTTCTACTTTCCCCGTCGTCCGGCAGCCACAGCAGGTGGCCGCCGCCTATCAGTCGACGGTGCAGGCCGAAGCCAATGCGGCCTCCGAAGTCCAACTGCCGGGTCTGCCGCCCCGGCTGTCCTCCGGCCGGACTCTCGACCTCACCGCCTGACGGCTCCCGCGCGCCGCGCGCTTTTGTCACCGTGCGCGTACAATTCTGCACCGGGCCTATACCAAAACAGACAACCGGATTTTTTCCTGCGCACTTCAATTGCGTGTGGAACAACGACTCCGTTGCAAAGGTTTGCGACACGCTTGAGTTGATTCGCCATCCATCCGCAATATTGGTTGCAACCGCATAGATCAAATCTGCGGTGATGTATTTTGCATTCATCCACGGGCTTTTCCGTGGAGCGCGTGATACATCGCGTGATCAAAAATCTGACTTGAGCGTCAGAAAAATCGGCGCGCAAAAATTGATTCCGGTTGTGTGTTGACTCGCGGCTGACGCGAATCTAATGATTTTGTCGAAACTCGTTTTTGGGATGAAACGAGACGTGCAAGTGAACCGGTTCAAGACGAGTCACGGCACGAAAAAAATCACGTGCTCTTAAAATCACGTGCTCTTGGGGGAGCGCGCATGGCAGCAGCAGCGGGTGGAATGAAAAGCGTGGATCGGCGAGCTTCGGGAACGAACGGCCGCCGGTCTGGGCGGGGGCGTACATTGCTCGGTGAACCGAATCCGATCGATGTTCATGTCGGTGCGCGGGTGCGCTTGCGCCGTACATTGATGGGGATGAGCCAGGAAAAACTCGGCGAGGCGATCGGGCTCACCTTCCAGCAGGTACAGAAATACGAACGCGGCGCGAATCGCGTCGGCGCATCGCGACTGTTCGACCTGTCGCGCGTGCTCGACGTGCCGGTGTCGTTCTTCTTCGACGACATGCCCGACGGCGTCTCGAAGCAGAGCCCGCGCCTGATCGTGTCCGGCTTGGCCGAGGACAGTGCCGACATGCCCGGCGCCGACCCGATGACCAAGCGCGAGACCCTGGAACTGGTGCGGGCCTATTACAAGATCACCGACCCGCAGGTCCGCCGCCGGATCTTCGATCTCGCCAAGGTTCTGGCCAAAGCCAGCGAAGCGGACGAGTCCAAGTAGCGCCTGTTGGGTTTGAAGCGGGTAGAGGCCCGGGCGTGGACCCGGGCCCAATATGCCTGCCCACTTGCGGGCGGCAACGATTCCCATGTCCTTTTTGTGAATTGGCATAGGCCAAAGATCCGAACACCGCTGAGGGAGGATCGCCATGCCCCGGACAGCAGGACGGCGATACGGCCGCCTGGCGGGCCGTCAAATCGACATCCAGATCGGCCGGCGCGTCCGCGAGCGGCGCGAAACCCTTGGGATGTCTCGCGAGACCCTGGCGGCAGCGCTTGGTATTTCGGCCGAACAGCTGCGCCGGCTGGAGGCCGGAATCACTTCGATTACGGCCTCCAGGCTGTACTGGCTCGGCGTCATTCTGGCCGTCCCGGCCAATGATTTTTTCGAAACCCGAACAGGCAAGGACCGCCGCCCCATTCTCCCGGGCCGGCGCCCGGCCGAGCATCAACCCGCGCCCTCCCCCGCCGAAGTGCGCCGGCTGGTCGACGCGATGCGCCGCATCCTCGACTCGGCGGCCCGGGCGGGCATGATCGGATTGGTGGCGGCGGTGGCCCAAATGGCTGATTCCGATGGGGCCTTGCCCAATTAAGACAGGGGTTGCGCTGGCTTGCGGGGCCCTTGAACGACCAGCCGAAAATCTGTAACTAACGATCTCCCGATCGCGTCCGATTGGGGGCGCGTGCCAAAGGATTCCCGGCGGCGCTAATCCAATCGACGGAGGGGCCGTTGGCCAAGCAAAACTATCTGTTCACGAGCGAGTCCGTGTCCGAAGGCCATCCGGATAAAGTCTGCGACCGCATCTCCGACGCCGTGGTCGACGCCTTCCTGGCGCTCGATCCCCAGGCCCGCGTCGCCTGCGAAACGCTGTGCACCACCAATCGCATCGTGGTCGCGGGCGAGGTCCGCATGGACAAGAAGAAATGCGGCGCCAAGGCCCCAATGCTGAAGGACGGCAAGATCAACAAAGCGCTGATCGAAAAGATCGCGCGCAACGCCGTGAAAGAGATCGGCTACGAGCAGAAGGGCTTCCACTGGAACAAGGCCAAGGTCTCGGTCCATCTGCACGGCCAGTCGGCCGACATCGCCCAGGGCGTCGACGCCAAAGGCAATAAGGACGAGGGCGCGGGCGACCAGGGCATTATGTTCGGCTATGCCTGCAACGAGACGCCCGAGTTGATGCCGGCGCCGATCCAGTATGCCCAAAACGTGCTGCGCCTGATGGCCGAAGCGCGTCATGCCGGCAAGGAGAAGATGCTGGAGCCCGACGCCAAGAGCCAGGTCACCCTCCAGTACGAAAAGGGCCGTCCGGTCCGCTGCACCGCCTTCGTGATTTCCACCCAGCACAGCGCCAAGGTCGATCAGGACGAAGTCCGCGAGATCGTTCGTCCCTATGCGCTCAAAGTCCTGCCGGAAGGCTGGATGTGCGACGACGAGCACTTCTACGTGAACCCGACCGGCCAGTTCATCATCGGCGGCCCGGACGGCGACTCGGGCCTGACCGGGCGCAAGATCATCGTCGACACTTACGGCGGCGCAGCGCCCCATGGCGGTGTCGCGTTCTCGGGCAAGGACC
>CAZNZI010000388.1:0-4144 GCA_964577475.1 uncultured Rhodospirillaceae bacterium | reverse complement strand
TGGCGCGGCTCGACCGCTACACCACGGCGCACGCCCATGATTTGCGCGAGCGGGGTGAGATCGGCAGCTATCGGCGCAATGTGCGGCGCATCTTCAGCCGGTTCTGGAAGTGCTATGTGCGTCGCCAGGGCTGGCGCGAGGGGGGGATGGGGGCCCTGATCGCCATCCTGGCCGGGCTCTACCCCTATATTTCCTACCTCAAGGCGAAATATGACGCCCCGCCGCCCAAGGCAGAAGGTTAACGCGGCGAATTTTGTAACTCCTTGAGACTCCTTGGACTCTTTAAGGCGGTGGCAGTTCCACCGCCTACCCCTGATTTTGCTGGCATTTTTCGCGCATCAGGAGTATAGTCTCTAGTGCGGTAGAAGTCCGCCTGTATGTGATTCACGCCCTCGAGAATGGAGTGGCACCGATGCTCGTCAATCCCGTTCAGCAAACGCCGCTTGCATTTGATCCCGCGCGCCAGGTGCTTTCGCCGCCCGCGCCGGTCGATCTGCAGCCGCAACCGCAACCCGCAACGCCTGCCGTCCAGCAGGGCGATACGCCCCAGGACAAGTTCCAGCCGCGCGATGGCCGCGGCGGCAACCAGCAGGACGGCGGCACCAGCGATCAGGAAAAAGCCGCTGCCGCCGAGCAGATCCAGAACGCCTATGTGCGTCTACAGCAGCTCAAGCAGCAGGCCAACCAGGCCCTTCTCGCCGGTGATGCGCGCGGTGCGCGCGATGCCGCCCAGGAGGCCGCCCAGGTCGCCGTGACCATCCAGAATGTCACCGGCAGCTCGCCGGACTTCGCGCTCGGTTCCGTCGAACTCGCGGCCCAGCAGATCAGCCAGCACGACGCCTCGACCGATTCCGGTCAGGACGGGGGGACGTCCGACAGCGGATCTTCGGGACAAGGGGCGCCGATTGCTGGCCAGTCCTCGTCCGATGACAGCGGCCAGCCCCAGACCGCGCTGGATCTCGCGCGCGCCGGCCTTGGCACCGCCAATGACGTGGTCGATGCCGCGGCCAGCGTTCCCTCGCAGCCGGCTCCCGACCGTTCGGCCATCAGCGGCTACAAGCGGACCGTTCTTGCCGCCATCGCTGGCGTCGAAGCGATCGCCGCCCGTGCCCAGAGCGGGCACCATGTGCCCTCGAGCAGCCATACGGTCATCGATATTCGGGCCTGAAGCCTTGCGGCGGGGTTTGTAAGCCCCGCCGCCTGTTTGCATTTCACATTTTCGCAGAACCGCAATGCGGGCCCGCATATATACGCTGTGGGCCCGGACTGGTAGCGTTTGCTCTCCGTTTTCGGGGGTAAAGACGAATGGCCGATGCTCCAGCTCCAGGGTCCCAGCCGGCCAACGGCGGGAGCGTCAACATGGCGGAGGCGCGCCGGAAGCGCGCGATGCGGTTTCGCATCTTCGGCGGCGTCCTGGTCGTCGCGGCCATCGTGGGCGGGGCCTTCTGGTGGTTGGGCCGCAACGACGAGTCGAGTGACGATGCCTTCATCGAGGCTGACGTGGCGACCATTGCCGCGCGTGTCGACGGTCCCGTCGTCGCGGTGAAGTTCAACGATAACCAGCACGTGGAAAAAGGACAATTGCTGGTCGAAATCGATCCGACGGACTTTCAGGTTGCCGTCGATTCGGCGAAGGCCATGCTGGCGAACGCCGAAGCGCAGGAGCGCTCCGCAGAGGCCGATCTCGACCTGACGAAGGTCACCGCCAATGCCGGCCTCGACGAAGCCAAGAACGGTCTCGATCAGTTGCAGCATCAGGTCGCGGTGGTGAATCAACAGAAGGATGCAGCAGCAGCCGATGCCGAACGCGCCGCCTCCGATGTGAAGCGCTATGCGGACCTGGTCAAGACCAGCGATGCCTCGCGCCAGCGTTACGAACAGGCGGTGGCCGACGCGCGCAGCAGCGAGGCACGCCAGAAGGCGGCGGCGGCCACGGTGATCGCCACGCGCGCCCAAGTTGCCCAGGCCCAGGCGCGCCTCGACGAGGCGAATTCGGTGCAGCAGCGCATCGCCATGAAGGAAGCGCAGTTGGCGACTGCCAAAGCCGAGGTCGCCCGCGCCCAGGCGGCGCTGCGCCAGGCGCAGCTCAATCTTTCCTATACGCAGGTGACCGCGCCGATGGCGGGCCGCGTCAGCAAGCGCGGCGTGCAGCCGGGCGACGTGATCCAGCGCGGCCAGGCCCTGACCAATCTCGTCGCCGACCCGCCATGGGTGGTGGCCAACTTCAAGGAAACGCAGCTCGTGCGCATGCACCCCGGCCAGCCGGTCACGGTGCGCGTCGACGCCTTCCCCGACCTGCGATTGAAGGGTCACGTGGACAGCATTCAGCCCGGCAGCGGCTCGCGCTTCGCGCTGCTGCCGCCCGAGAACGCGACCGGCAATTATGTGAAGGTGGTGCAGCGGGTGCCGGTGAAGATCGTCCTCGACGGTCTCGACCAGGCCACGATGCAGCGTCTCGGTGCCGGCATGTCGGTGGAACCGACGGTCGATGTCGGCGCAGCCGGCAGCGCCCAAGCGTCGGAGAAATGAGCGACGCCCCGGCCGCAGCAGCGGCGGGATCGCCGCAGACGACGGCCACGGCGCCGGGAACGACGCCCTGGCTGATCGCGCCGGTGGTGGCCTTGGCCGCCTTCATGGAAGTGCTCGACATTTCCATCGCCAACGTTTCGCTGCAGCACATCTCGGGCGATCTTGCCGCCAGCCAGGACGAATCGACCTGGGTGCTGACCTCCTATCTCGTCACCAACGCGATTGTGCTGCCGATTTCCGGCTGGCTGGCTTCGGTGATCGGCCGCAAGCGTCTGTTCATAGGCTGCATCGTCGGATTCTCGATCGCGTCCTTGCTCTGCGGCCTGGCACCGAACCTGGAAATGCTGATCCTGTTCCGCGCCATCCAGGGCCTGACCGGCGGCGGATTGCAGCCCCTCTCCCAGTCGATCCTCGCCGACAGTTTCCCGCCCCGGCAGCGCGGCATGGCTTTCGCTCTGTTCGGCATCGCGGTCGTGTTCGCGCCGGCCATCGGGCCGACATTGGGCGGCTGGATCACCGACTCGGCGAGCTGGCGCTGGGTCTTCCTGCTCAACGTGCCGGTCGGCGTGATACTGACGATCTTGCTGACCAACATGATCCAGGACTCGCCTGAACTCGTGAAGGCGCGCGAAGAGAAGCTGAAATTGGGGCTGCGCCTCGACTATCTCGGCTTTGCGCTGATTACGGTCGGCTTCGGCTGCCTTCAGGTGGTGCTCGACAAAGGCCAGGAGGATGACTGGCTCGAATCCTCGTTCATCGTTTGGATGGTGATCATATCGGTGGTTGCGCTGATCGCCTTCGCCATCTGGGAACTCGGCCAGGACGACCCGATCGTCGATCTGCGCCTGCTGGCCGATCGCAATTTCCTGTTCGCCAATATCCTGATGTTCGTGCTCGGCTTCGTCCTCTTGGGCAGCACGGTCCTTTTGCCCGAACTTGTGCAGCTCCTGCTGGGCTACACGGCCACCGATGCTGGACTGGTGCTGACACCGGGCGGATTTGCGATCATGGCGATCATGCCGTTGATCGGCCGTTTGGTTTCCGTGGTCGATTCGCGCCATATGATCGCCTTCGGCCTGACGATCAGCGGCTTGGCGCTGTTCAACCTGACAACGCTCGATCTCTACACCGATTACAGCACCTTCATGTGGGCGCGCGTCTATCAGGCCCTCGGTCTTGCCTTCCTGTTCATCCCGATCAACACGGCGGCATTCCGCGGCATTCCGCCGCAGAAGAGCAGCGCGGGATCGGCCATCATCAATGTGTCGCGCAATATCGGCGGCAGCGTCGGCATTTCGCTGGTGACGACCCAGCTTGCGCAGATGAGCCAGACTCACCAGACGACCCTGGTGGCCCACGCCTCGATGCTCAACCTGGCCTATCGTCACGCGATCGAGAAACTATCCGGCCTGTTCCATATGCACGGCGACATCCTGTCGTCGGCTCATATCCGGGCGACCGGAGAGTTGTTTATGATGATCAAGCAGCAGGCGATGATGCAGGCCTTCATCGACGGCTTCCGTACTTTGGGAATCGCGATGCTGGTGCTGGCGCCGTTCGTCTACATCATGCGCAGCGCGACGATGCAGCAGCGCGGCGGTGGCGGCGGCGCGCC
>CAZNZI010000387.1:0-5438 GCA_964577475.1 uncultured Rhodospirillaceae bacterium | reverse complement strand
CGACACCTACGGCGGGGCCGCGCCGCACGGGGGCGGGGCGTTCTCAGGGAAAGACCCGACCAAGGTGGACCGCTCGGCGGCCTACGCCTCGCGCTACTTGGCGAAGAACGTCGTCGGCGCCGGCCTGGCCGACCGCTGCCTGATCCAGCTCTCCTATGCGATCGGCGTCGCCCGCCCGCTGTCGGTCTATATCGACACCCAAGGCACCGGCCGTGTCGACGAGGACAAGCTCTCGAAGGTGCTGCAGGACCTGATGGACCTGAGCCCGCGCGGCATTCGCACCCATCTCAAGCTCAACAAGCCGATCTATGCCCGTACTTCGTCGTACGGTCATTTCGGCCGCAAGCCCGACTCGCAGGGCGGTTTCTCCTGGGAGAAGCTCGACCTGGTCGACGACTTGCGTCACGCCTTCGGCTGAGTTTCCAGCGTTGTCTGAGGACGAGCGGCCCCGCCAGTCGGGGCCGCGTTTTTTTGGGCGACGGCAAGGGCGTCCGCTGCGCGTCAACGCACGCACCCTGGTCGATTCGCTGTTGCCGCGGCTCGCGATCGCCGAGCCGGCGCCCGGCGAAAGGATCGATCCGCAAGGGTTGTTCCCCAGACCGGTGCGCGAGGTGTGGCTCGAGGTCGGGTTCGGCGGCGGCGAACATCTGGCGGCGCAAGCGGCGGCCCATCGCGATGTCGGCATCATCGGCGGCGAAGTGTTCCTCAACGGCATCGCCGCCCTGCTCGGCCATGTGGAGCGCGAGCAGCTCGACAATGTGCGCATCTATCCCGAGGATGTGCGTCATCTCTTCCCCGCCCTGCCCGATGCCTGTTTCGCGAAAGTGTTCGTGCTGTTCCCCGATCCGTGGCCGAAGAAGCGCCATATCGAGCGCCGCTTCATCGGTCCCGAGAATCTGCCGGTGTTGACGCGGTTGATGCCCGAGGGCGCCGAACTGCGCGTGGCGACCGACGATCCGACCTATCAGGCCTGGGCGTTGGAACAGCTCGAAGCCTCGCCCCATTTTGTCACGGACACGCCCGATCCCGGCATACGGCCGGCGGACTGGCCCGAGACGCGCTATGAGCAGAAGGCCCTGCGCGAAGGCCGTCCGCCGATTTACCTGCGCTATATCCGAAAGAATAGAGCGGGCGTAAAATAGCGGCATACTCGAACCAGCGAGGTCCGCCATGAAACTCAGCGCGCGCAATCAGCTCAAGGGCAAGGTGGTCGAAGTCCATAAGGGCCAGACCACCGCGCATGTGCGGATCGATGTCGGCAACGGCGCGCTCATCACCGCCTCGATCACCAACGAAGCCGTGGACGATCTCGGCCTCAAGGTCGGCGATCAGGCCACCGCGATCATCAAGGCCTCGGACGTCATCGTCGGCAAGTGAGCGCGATGATGCGCACACTTGCCGCCATCCTCATCATCGCCGCGGCCGCACCCGCATGGGCGGGCGATGCCACACTGTCGGTGGAGGGGCAGGTCGCGCATCCGCTGAAGCTGTCGGCGGAGGATTTGAAGAAGCTGCCGGCGACCGAACTCGACGTCACCTTCCAGACCAGCCACGGCGAAGAGAAGGGCCACTTCACCGGCGCGCTGTTGTGGAGCGTGCTGGAGCAAGCGCAGCTCGCCGACACCAAGGGCAAGCATCCCGACCTGCATCACACACTGACGGCGATCGCGACCGACGACTACGTGATCGCCTTCTCTTTCGGCGAGATCGATCCCGATTTCGGCAACAAGCCGATCATCATCGCCTATGCGCGTGATGGAAAACCGCTCGACGGGCTGCGCCTCGTGGTGCCCGGCGACAAGCACGGCGCGCGGGACGTGCGGGATGTGGTGCGGATCGAGGTGAAATAAGCCGTCGCCGTCTTTGTGAATCCTCCCCTCACCCCGGCCCTCTCTCGCGTGCGGGAGAGGGAGTCAGGTCGTGCTTGCACCTCTCCCACACGTGGGAGAGGGAGGGTGAGGGCTATCGGAAAAGAAAGGCTGCGATCAGCCGTTGATGTCGCAGCCGAGGAAGTCGCGGCCGCTCAGCTTGCAGGACTCGAGCACCGAGAAACTGCCCGAAGCCGGATCGATCACCGTATCGCCGGGATTGGTCAGGCATTCGATCAGCTTCGCCTGAAGGCCGATCGGCTTGGCGTGCGGGCCGGCCTTGGTCATCTTCTCGTCCCACACATCGGGAATGTCGTGCGAAGCCCAGACGCCCTTGGCGCGGCGCGGCGTTTTTTGCAGGACGGCGAGATATTCGCTGACGCGGCGCGTGCGATAGCCCATCCCCATGCGCTTCTTGTTCCACACCAGCAGATCGACCATTTCGAGCTGCGTGCCCTTGAACCATTGCTGCATGCCCATGCAGAGATGGAACTTGTCGGTCCACAGCAGCAGGTGGCCGCTCGGCATCAGCACGCGGTCGATCTCGTGGAAGAAGCGCGCGATCTCCTGATCGGTCATCTGGCGCAGCGTGGCGCGCGCCTTTTGCCGCGCGCCTTCGTTGCCGTAAGCCTGATGATCGAGCACGCCGCGATACTGCGGATCGAAGAAGACCAGCGGAAATTTTTCGCTCTGGAGTTTCGCGAGGAAGGCGATGCCGTCGCTCTTGATGCGCCGGTTGCGCACAAAGTTGCGCGGCAGATCGATCGTCGGCTGCGGCAGGCTGCGTCCGCGCACGAAAACCGAGCGCTCGCCACCACTGCGGCCGACAATGCCGGGAACGCTCAGGCTGTCGCCCTCGGGCCGAATCCGATCGGTCGCGCGTTCCATCGCCACTTGTTCACCCTCTCCGTTGTGCCGAATCCTTATGGGGAATCCGACCCTAACGGTCACTTCTTAACAAATGGTGATAGGTTACTGGCCTTCGCGCCACCAGGCCCAAACAAGCGAGCCGATGCCCAAGAAAAGTAACAGGGGGGCGGGGATCAGCGGGGCGTCTTTGAGGGCTGTGACCAGATGGTCGTGGTTGGCCCGCATGCCGATCCAGCTCGATCCGGCGGCATTCGAGTCGGGTTCGACGCGGCGGATATCGGGAAGCCCGTCCACCACCCAATGACTCCCGCCGCCGCTGGCCTTCACCAGGGGCGCCAGCTTGTCGGCGGTGGCGCGCAGCTCGGCCATCTCGACCGGCGCCAGTGACCCGGCGGCGGCCAGCGCCACATGCGCGCCGTCGGTGACACGCCAGAGCCCGTCCTGGCTGACGATGAGGCGCCCGGTGGCACGGCCGTCGCCCTGATCGGCCAGCGTCACCTTCTGCTCCTTGCCGTCGGGCGCGGTGACGGTGACCTCGGCATTGCCGGGCTCCAGGCTGCGCCGCAGGATCGCGAGCGTGTTGCCGTTGAGTTCGGCCTTGAGCTGGTCTTCTTCGAGTTCGGGCTCCTTCATCATCCAGTGCGCCAGACGGCGCAGCAGTTCCGCCTGCGGCCCGCCGCCGTCATAGCCGCGCGACCAGAGCCAGGCGGTGTCGGTCAGCAGTTCGGCGACGCGCCCGTCGCCCACATGGTCGAGCACGAGAAGCGGTGCGCCGTCGGGCCCGGCCATCAGCACGGTGCCCGGCCCCTTCAGCCTGCTGCCGACGATGCGCATCCACTTGCCCCAATGGGGTGGGTCGGTGGTCGAGCCGGGCAGGCCCGCGGTGACCGGATGGCGTTTCCCCAGATCCGTGAGCAGCGGCAGATAGGGATGTTCGAAATTCTCCCTGGTCGGCGCGGCCGGCAGGATCTCGTTGAGCGCCGTCGAATAGAGCGACTCGTTGCCGCTGAACTCGGGGCCCGCCGCCACCAGCACCGCGCCGCCGTTCTTCACGTAGTTAGCGATGTTGCGGTAGTACATCGGCGGCAGCACCGCGCGGCGGCGGAAGCGGTCGAGGATGATCAGGTCGAAGTCCTTCAGCTTCTCCTCGAACAGCTCGCGAACGGGGAACGCGATCAAAGCGAGATCGCGCAAGGGTGTCGCGTCTTCTTTCTCCGGCGGGCGCAGAATGGTGAAGTGGACCAGATCGACCGAGGGATCGGCCGTCAGCAGATTGCGCCAGACCCGCTCGCCGGCATGGGGCTCGCCCGAGATCAGCAGCACGCGCAGCCGGTCGCGCACGCCGGTAATCGCCACGGCGGCGC
Source organism: uncultured Rhodospirillaceae bacterium (assembly GCA_964577475.1). GTDB lineage: Bacteria > Pseudomonadota > Alphaproteobacteria > Rhodospirillales > Magnetospirillaceae > JASHSH01. The sequence continues at coordinate 1,336 of CAZNZI010000387.1, read as the reverse complement.
GATTGTTGGCAAGCGTCAATTCGTCGGGCGCGGCCTGGACGGAGAGCTCCACCACGTTCGAACCGGCATGATCGAGCGGCACTTCGAGCGCGGTCTGGCTGTTGAGCGGCTCGACCACAACGCTCGGCGGCCCGCCGTCGCGGCGGATGGTGAGGGTCGCGTCGCCGGTCTGGCCGGGGTCTTCGATATGGAAGGTGAGCTTCGCCGTCTTGCCGACGATGCCGAAGGCGGGCGACTCGTCGATCACCAGACGCCGGTCGCGCTCCGATTTCTGCCCGACGATCAGCGCATGGTGGGGCGCGGTGGCGTCGGGCTTCGCGGGAACGTCATTCACTTCGCCGTCGGTGATCATGATCGTACCGGCAAGGCGGCTGCGCGGCACATCGACCAGGGCCCGGTCCATCGCGTGGACGAGCTGCGTCCCCTCGTCGCGGCCCGGCGCGGGCTTGTAGCGCTCGACCCGCACTTCAAGGCCGGCGAGCCGCTTCAGCTTCTCGAGTACGCCGTTCAACGCCTGCTCGGCCTGCTGATGACGGTCAGCGACGCCCATGCTGGCGCTCTCGTCCACCATCACGACCGCGATGTCGTCGAGTGCGGTCACCTCCTGTTCGGTCAGGCGCGGATTGGCCAGTGCGAGGAGCAGGATCGCCAACGGCAACAAGCGCCACCACGGGCGCAGGCCCCTTCCCCAGGCCGCCAGCCCCGTCAGCACGATGCCGGCCAGCACGAGCGCGCCCAAGGCCCAAAGCGGAATCCATGGCGCGAAGATGAGCTGGGGCAGCGTCATCGCTTCAACCGCTCCAGGATGATCGGCAGATGGACCTGGTCGGATTTGTAGCTGCCGGTCAGGGCGTACATCACCAGGTTGATGCCGAAGCGGAAGGCCATCTCGCGCTGTTCCTCGCCGCCGGGCACCACGGCGAAAGGCGCCACCGCGCGGTCGTCGATCGCCCAGGCGGCGGCATAGTCGTTGCCGCCGATCACCACCGAGGAAACGCCGTCATTGGCGGGATCGCCGCCCTGCTGCACGAAGACCTGCGCGCCGGTGATGCGGCCGGGCTCGTCGCGCAGCAGGTAGAAGGTGCGCGTCAGCACGTGGTCGGAGGTCACGGGCGTCAGCGGCGGGATATCGATCCCCGTGGTGAGGCGGCGCAGCGCTTCGGAACTGCCCTGCCCGCCGTCGCGCGTATCGAACATCACCATCCCGCCACGGCGCATGAAGTCGTTGACGGCCGTGCGCGCAGCGGGGGTGAGCGCCGTCTGCGTGTCGGTCACGGGCCAGTAGAGCAGCGGGACGGCCCTCAGGGGATCATGGCCGACCGTGACGCCCATCGGG
>CAZNZI010000386.1:0-2724 GCA_964577475.1 uncultured Rhodospirillaceae bacterium | reverse complement strand
AGCGGCGTCGAGATCGCGGCGAAGGATCTGTTCGATCTCTCGGTGCTCGAAGAGATCTACAAGGAAGACCCGTCGCTGAAATAAGCGGCGCAATCCGGTTCAGGTTGAAATCTTCGAGGTGCGGCAGTGCCGTCGAGTGGGTTTGATATCGCTGGCCTGTCCAAGGATTTCCGCCTGGGCCGGGATACCGTGCAGGCGTTGTCCAATTTCGATCTGGCGACCGGTGCGGGATCGTTCGTCGCGCTGCTCGGCCCATCGGGCTGCGGCAAGTCGACGGTTCTGCGCACGATCGCAGGGTTGGAAACGCCGGACGCAGGCCGGGTCTTCGTGCATGGCGAGGCGGCGGAAGAAATCCGGCGCCGGCATAAGCTGGGCATCGCCTTCCAGGACCCGGCCCTGCTGCCCTGGCGCTCGGTCGAATCGAATATCCGCCTGCCGCTCGAAGTCAGCGGCACGGCGGTGGATGACAGAGCGATTGCCGATCTGATCGCGCTGGTGAACCTCAAAGGGTTCGAGAAGGCCCGACCGGCGCAGCTTTCAGGCGGGATGCGGCAGCGCGCCGCGATTGCCCGCGCACTGGTGGTCAATCCCACGGTGCTGCTGCTTGACGAGCCCTTCGGCGCGCTCGACGACATGACGCGCCAGCGGATGAACATCGAATTGCAGCGCATCTGGTCGGAACGCGCGGTCACCACGCTGCTGGTGACCCATTCGATCGCCGAAGCCGTGTTCCTCTCCGACGCGGTCGTCGTGATGACCGGGCGGCCGGGCCGCGTGTTGGCCGAGGTGGTGATCGACATGCCGCGGCCGCGCACCGTCGACATGCAGCGGAGCGAGACCTTCCACCACTATATCGACCGGCTGAACGAATTGCTGTTCTCGGGGGCGGCCAGTGCGGACCTCTGAACTTCCGCGTTGGGCGCCCGCGGCGATCGCCGTATTCGGCTTTCTGGCGTTCTGGCAGGTGCTGGCGATGACGGTGTTCGCCGGCGCCCATGTGCTGCCCGGGCCGATCGCCATCGCAAAGGGGTTGTGGATCGATCGCGGCTATTACGCCTCCAATATCCTGCCGACGGTGATCGTGGCGGCGAAAGGCTATGCCTTCGGCAATCTGATCGCGATCATCCTGGCGTTGGTCGGCACCGTTTATCCGCCGACCGAAGGGCCGATCATGCGGGTCGCGCTAGTGGCCTATGGCACGCCGCTGCTTGCTATCGCGCCGATCCTGGTCGTGGTCTGCTCGGGCGACACCGCGCGGGTGATCCTGGCGGCGCTCTCGGTCTTCTTCACGACGCTGGTGGGCGTACAGACGGGACTGCTGCAGGCCGATACGACGAGCCTCAATGTGATCACCGCCTATGGCGGGCGGCGCTGGGCGCAACTGTTCAAGGTGCGGCTGTGGTCCTGCCTGCCGTCGCTGTTCGCCGCGCTGAAGATCGCTGCGCCGTCCTCGCTGCTGGGGGCGATCATCGCCGAATTCCTGGGCACGGATCGTGGGCTGGGCATCGGTCTCGTGGTCGCCGAACAGAATCTCGACAGTGTGCGGACCTGGGGGATCGCGGTGGTCGCCACCGCCATCGCGGGCATTTCGTATGGGGTCGTCGATGTGATCGGGCAGTGGGCGATGCCCTGGCTCCCGCGCGGGGCGGGCCGGTCATGAGCGCGTCGGTCCACCGCATCATTTCGATCGCGATCACCATCGCCATCGTCGTCGGCATCTGGTGGGCGCTGGTGGTCGGGTTCGAACTCGATCCGCTCTCGGCCAAGACACCGGCGGATGTCTGGCACTATCTGATCGCGGCCAAAGACGCGGGCGACCATCGTCTCGCGATGGCCGAGGCCCTGGCCGCCACCCTGGGCGATGCGGCGCTGGGCTTCCTGATGGGCGTTGCCGCCGGTTGCGCGCTGGCTACCGCGACTTCGCTCTCGCGCCTCGCCCGCAATGCGATCCTGCCGGTGGCGATGGTGCTGCGCTCGGTGCCGCTGGCGGCGCTCAGCCCGATCATCACGCTCGTTTTCGGCCAGGGCGTCCTGGCGGTGACGGTGGTAGCCGCCGTGGTCGTCTTCTTCCCGACCTTCGTCAATGTGCTGGTCGGCCTCGCCTCGGCCTCGAAGGAGGCGACCGAACTCCTGCGCGCCTATGGTGCGACACCCGCGCAGACCTTCCGAAAAGTGCGCGTGCCGGCCGCTATTCCCGCACTGATGGCCTCGGCGCGCATCGCCGTGCCCGGATCGTTGATCGGCGTTCTGGTGGCCGAATGGCTGGTCAGCGGCGACGGTATCGGCCAGTTCATGATCTGGGCGCAAGACACGCTCGACTACGCGGCACTGTGGTCGGCCGCGGTGGTGCTGACGGTGACCTCGGTCGTTCTCTACGCGCTGGTGGGTGCACTGGAAAAGCGTGTGCTGCCGCTGGTCGCCGCACCGGGGCTGCGTTAGGCGATGGCAACTTCGGTTGTGCCGAGGCGCGTGATCATCGACACCGATGGCGGGGTCGACGATGCGGCCGCCTTGTGGTGGGCGTTGACCGATCCACGTCTTGACCTGGTGGGCGTGACGACGGTCGGCGGGGTCGTGCCGGCGGCCGAGGCGGCGGGCAATGTGCTGCGCATCCTCGATGCCGCCGGGCGGCGCGACATTCCGGTCGCGGTCGGCGCCGACGATCGGGTGGGGCCAGCACCGCCTCTGCGCCGCGCCGATTTCATTCATGGCGACGATGGGCTC